>JANLPD010000631.1:0-4152 GCA_031367045.1 Frankiales bacterium
CCGTCAGGTAGACGTCGCGCGCCCGGAAGCGCTGGGTCACGCTCGCGCCGGCAAGGACCTGCAGCGCCTCGCTCTCGCCCCGGAACCGGCCGGTCAGCGCAAGCAGGTCGCGGGCCTGCGCCGGGTCGGTGCGGGTCTGGACCACACCCGAGCTGACGGTCCGCCCGCCGCTGACGTAGCGGCCGCCGCGCTGCGCGCCGAAGTAGGTCTCGGGGGTGAGGTCGCTGCCGGCGCCGGCTGGCTTCTCCGCCGCCGGCAGCTCCCCGATGCGCGCCGCCGGCGCCGTGCCGCCCTCAGCGAGCAGCGCGCGCACGGCGTCCTCGATGGTCGCCTCGTCGCCCTCGCCGGCGTGGAAGAAGCGCACCTTGCCGCTCCGGTCGAGCAGGTAGTTGGCCGGCCAGTACTGGTTGCCAAAGGCGCTCCAGGTGGCCATCTCCGGGTCCTCGGCCACCGGCCAGGTGACGCCGAGCCGCTGCACCGCCTTGGCGACGTTGGCGTGCGACTTCTCAAAGTCGAACTCCGGGCTGTGGACCCCGAGCACGACCAGCCCCGAGCTCGAGTAGGCCTTCTGGAGCGCCCGCAGGAAGGGGAACGTCCGGAGACAGTTGATGCAGGTGTAGGTCCAGAAGTCGACGAGAACGACCTTGCCGCGCAAGCCGGCCAGCGTCACCGGCGGGGTGTTGTCGTAGTCCGTGACCCCCACCAGCTCGGGGGCCTGCTGGGCCTGCGCCGCGGCCAGCAGCGTCGCCCGGCTCTCGGGCAGCAGCTGCGACGGCTTGCCGGCGCCCGACAGGGCGACTACCGCCGCGAGCACGGCGAGAACGGCGACGACCGAGGCTACGAGGGCGGCTCGGCGAGGGGACACGACTCCATGATCGGTCAGCGCGGCGACCAGTGCAGCGGCGGGAAGTGACGGCGCGGTGACGGGCGTTGCGTGCGCCCCTTGCGGCTGCTAACGGACTTCGGTGATTTCCGGGCCGCGCTCGGGCAGCTCGAGCGCTCCGGGGCCCTGGTCGCCAGCCTGGTCATCAGCCTGGTCGCCAGCCTGTTCCGCCACCTCGGCGGGGAGCCGTAGCGGAAGGGCGTCGCGAACCGCCATCGGGTTGGTGCCGCGCACCACGACGACCTCGCGCAGGGCGGTCTCGAGCTCATGGGCGGAGCCGGGGTCGGTGGCGGCGGGCCCGGTGAGCAGACCGCGAAGGAACCAGCGAGGGCCGTCGACGCCGAGGAAGCGAGCCGGCGCCAAAGCGTTGGCCTCCCCGGGAACCTCCGTGAGCACGGTGGCGTGCAGCTCGGTTCCGAACGGCCCCTCGACCTCGGTGGCCTGGCCGCCACCGTCGACGAGCGCCTGGGCGATCTCGGTGCGGACTTCGGCCCAGATGCCCTCGGTCTTGGGCGCCGCGAAGGCGTTGACCTGGAGGGCCGAGTCGCCGCTCACGATCGTCGCCGCGACGACCAGGCCGTCCGGCGAGACGTCGACCCGCAACTCGGTGCCAGGGGGCACCGGGACGAGCAGGCCACCCAGGTCGAGACGGTTGGTGCCGTCGGCGGGTTCCGGCGCGTCTGCGACGTCCCATGGGCCGGTCGGCCGCGCAGCAGCCACACTGACGGCCATCTCCTGCTCGTCGAGCTCGGCGAGCAGCAGCGCGTCCTCGTAGGCGCGGTCCTCCTCGTCCAGGTCGTCCTGGAACGCCTCGGGGTCGGCCGGAGTCCCGACCGCCTTCTGCGCGGCGTCCTGCTTCTTGCGTCTGCCGAACACGGCTACCCACCTCCTGCGTCTGCGGAGTGGCCCCCGGTGGACCCGTGCCCGCCGTCGCCACGCACGGACGCCGGCAGCTCGCCGGCCTCGTGCCACTGCACCTGTTCGACCCGCTGGACGACCAGCTGCGCGACCCGGTCGAGCCGGCGCAGGTGGACGACCTCGTGCGGGTCGTGGTTGACCAGGCAGACCTTGACCTCGCCGCGGTAGCCCGCGTCGATCGTCCCCGGTCCGTTGACGACCCCGACACCGTGCGTGACTGCAAGACCCGAGCGGGGCAGCACGAACCCCGCGAAGCCGTCCGGGAGCACCAGCGCGATGCCGGTCGGCAACAGCGCCCGCTCCCCGGGCGCAAGGTCGCAGTCGACGGTGGTCACCAGGTCACAGCCCGCGTCGCCGGGGTGGGCGTAGGCGGGCAGCGGAACGTCGGGGTCGAGCCGCAGCACCTGCACGTCCACCACCTGCCGCTCCTGTCGTCACGCGCACTGCCGGACCGGGGACGGACCCTACCCGCGCCCGGACCGCGGCAAGGCCCCGTACCGTCCTACCTGCAGTCCAACCCAGGAGGAGAAGTGCCCAGGTCTGTGCTCGTGACCGGAGCCAACAGCGGCATCGGCCTCGTCACCGCGCTCGAGCTGGCTCGCGCCGGCTACGACGTCGTCGGCAGCGTACGAAGCCAGGCCAAGGCCGATGTCGTCGAGCGGGCCGCCGCCGACAAGGGCGTCACCGTCCGCACCATCGAGCTCGACGTCGACGACGCCGCCTCCGCCGAGGCCGGGCTGGCCGCCTTCCAGAAGCTGACCGGAGCGGGCCCGTGGGCGCTGGTCAACAATGCCGGCTTCGCGCAGTCCGGAGCCGTCGAGGACGTCCCGGACGAGCTGGCGCGCCGGCAGCTCGAGACCAACGTCCTGGCCCCCATCCGGCTGGCCCGGCTCGTGCTGCCGGGGATGCGCGACCGCGGCGAGGGCCGGATCGTCAACATCAGCTCCATCGCGGGGCGATTGTCCATCCCCCTGATGGGGTGGTACTGCGCGTCCAAGCACGCCCTCGAGGCCCTCACCGACGCACTGCGCATGGAGGTCGAGCAGGACGGCGTGCGGGTCGTCCTGGTCGAGCCGGGGATGTTCGGTACCGACATCTGGTCGGCCGCCATGGAGGGCGGCTTCCCGGAGCCGACGGGCGCGCGCTACGCCGCGGCCTATGCGCACGCCGAGGCGCTCGGCGCCAAGAGCCACCAGCTGCCCGACCCGATCTGGGTCGCCCGGACAGTTCGCGTCGCCCTTGCCAACCCGGTCCCGCTGGCGCGCTACCTCGTCGGCTTCGACGCCGTCGGGGGCGCCCTGGCCCAGACCCTGCTGCCGTCCACTGTCACCGACTACGTCAAGTCGGTCGCGGCCGGGCTGCGAAGGCTTCCGGTCAAGCTGCCGTTCCTGCCGTGACCACTTCCCCCGCGAGTCACACCACGACATTTGCCGAACGGACATTTGCCGAACGCCTCTCGCCGCCGTGGTGGTGGTGGCCGGTCGGCCTCGGACTGGCCCTCCTCGTCGCGGCCGAGGTGCACGGCGGGGCCGGCGGGCTGCTCGCTGTCCTGCCCTACGCCGTCTGCCTTCCAGGCGCTGTCCTCGTGATGATGCTTGCCTCCCGCGGCCGGGTGCGGCTGGGCGACGACGGCGTCCTGCACGTGCCGGGGGCCCGCATCGACGTCAGCCACCTGGCCGGTGGAACGGCGTACGACCGACGCTCGGTGCGCGCTCTGCTGCGGGGCGCCGACCCGCTCGCCTTCACGGCAACCCGCCCGTTCATCGGATCCGGCGTGCACCTGGAGATCGATGACCCCGAGGACGACACGCCCTACTGGCTGGTGAGCAGCCGCCGACCGGCCGACCTCCTCACCGCGATCGCGGCTGCTCGGCGGTCACCCACTCAAGCGAGCTGATCCCCGGCCCAGACCTCGTCCGGGAGCAGCTCGGCCAACGTCTCGCTGACCCCGACCACGGCGGTGTGCGCCTCGATCGACACGACGACGAACCGCGCCACGACCATCCACGCTCCGGGCCGCTCCTGGCGCTCGAGCACGACGTCGCTCGGGCGGTCGTCCGAGACGGCCAGCATCCGCACGACGGTCGCCTGCGCCTCCGCCGCGGAGGGGGCTTCCGCGCAAAAGCGCGCAAAAACCTCGAACGTCGGCAGGGCCGCGTCCTGCGCGATCTCGTCCAGCGGGCCTGTCATAGTGGGGGTGTACCCGATGCATCGCCGCTCGACCCTGGCTCGCGGCCGAGCCGAGGGAGTACCGGGGGGCGGCGAAATGTCGCCGAGCGGTCGGAGGACCACGGCGCGTAGGGCGCCATCGTCAGGGTTGCCAGGTTGAGCAGCACCGCGTCGTAGTTGAC
>JANLPD010000001.1:0-3386 GCA_031367045.1 Frankiales bacterium
CGCGTTGGCACCGAAATGGCTCTTGTCCGGCGTGCCGTCGAGGTCGATCAGCGCCTGGTCGATGATCCGCTGTTCGCTGGCCTCGGTGCCGATGAGCTCCGGCGCGATGGCGTCGTTGACGGCCTGCACCGCCTTCAGCACACCTTTGCCGCCGTAGCGCTCGCCGCCGTCGCGCAGCTCGACCGCCTCGAACGCGCCGGTGCTGGCACCGCTCGGCACGGCGGCACGGGCGAACGTGCCGTCGTCGAGGGCCACCTCGACCTCGACGGTGGGGTTGCCGCGCGAATCGAGGATCTCGCGGGCGCCGACGGCCTCGATGGAGGGCATGGTGCTCCTCTTGGCATTGGACGCTGGGACGCCCGCGAGCCTACCGAGAAGCGCCGGCGCGCTTGCTCAGGCGCGCCACAGCCGGGCGCCTGGGCGCAGGACACCGTGGCCGGTCGGCCGCAGGTAGAACCCGCGGGTGCCGCGGTCGAGGTCGTCAAGGACCGCCCGCACCTCGTCGTCGACCTCGAGGTCCTCCCGGCCCAGCACCCATCGGCTGAACTCGACGCAGGGTGGGGCCGCCATCACGCCGGTGACCTCAGCTGGCTCCCCGTCGAGCTCGATCCACAGCTGGCCGGTGAGGTCGTCGGCGGTCAGCGGCCCGTCGGTGTCGAGCAGGACGTTCTCCCCGGCCGCCCCGTCGACGATGTGGTCGCCGTACCGCGCCCGCATCCGGTCGTAGTGCGCCCGCGGCAGGACCGAGACGCTGTTGACGAGCCGGACGTTGCGGCTGGCCGGGTGGTCCGCGTGGTGCACGTCGAGGATCCGCTCGCCGCCCCGCAACCCGACGCACCCGCGCTCGTCGACTTTGAGCGCCTCGACCCGGACCAGCGGCGCCGGGTCGTAGCGCCCGGAGCCCGCCGGCCGGGGCTTGAGGGCGCAGCGCTGCACCTGCATGCGGGCCACGGTGGCGAAGGGGGTCACCACCGCATCGTCTCGCGGGCCGGGGGCAGCTGCCAGGCATCGACGAGGTTCACATCCAGCGCTCCTCCCAATCCTGTGGGCTCAGCCCGGCCGGGTCGCCACCGTCCCGGCGTACGTCGTGCTCGGTGCGGGCCAGCCGGTCTCGGTGCTCCCGGGCGACCGCCCGCAAGGCCACCTCGGGATCGATGCCCTGGGCACGGCAGCGCTGGACCAGCGACCACAGCTCGCCGCCCAGGCCGTCGTAGCGACCCGCCGGTGCGCCGAGTCGGGCGCCCCGCCGTTGCAGCTTGGCGGCCAGCAGCAGCGCCGGCTGGGACAGCGGGACACCGTCGGTGACCGAGGTCCGGCCCTTCTCGGCGGCTTTGTGCGCCTCCCAGCTGCCCTCGAGGTCGTCCGCGCTCCCCCCCGCGAAGACGTGGGGGTGTCGGCGGACCAGCTTGTCGACGAGATCGCCTGCCACCTCGTCGATCGAGAAGGCGTCGACGGTGTGCTCCTGGGCCAGCCGGGCGTGGAAGGCGACCTGCAGCAGCACGTCGCCGAGCTCTTCGCGCAGCCCGGTCCGGTCGTCGTCCTCGAGCGCCTGGTAGAGCTCGTAGGCCTCCTCGACGAGGTAGGGCGCGAGGGAGGCGTGCGTCTGCGCCGCATCCCACGGGCAGCCGCCGGGCGAGCGAAGGCGGTCCATCACGGCGACCACCTCGAGCAGCCGGGAGCCGGGCAGGTCCGGTCCCGCGGCGACCTCGTCGACCTCAACGCCCGCCGCCGCGGCGAGAGCACGCAGGGTCGCCGCGTCGGCGCCGCAGAGCCACGTCGTGTCGCCGTTGAGCACCGCCACGCTCGCGGTGACGAGCTGCGCATCGACCCCGGCCGCCAGCAGCGCCTGCTCCTGCAGCGCGTCCGTGACGAGCACCCGGCCGGCGCGCACCGCCTGCCAGGCAGGCCAGGACAGCACGCCCGGCGGCAGGTGCGGCGGGCAGACGACCAGGACGAGCCGGCTCACGGCCTCGGCTGGGGCGCCAGCGACGGGTCGAGGGAGGCAGGGGCCTGCTCGAGCCGGGTGAAGTCCTTCGCGCCGTCGGTCTTGGCAACGATCACGTTCTGCGTCGTGGGGTCCCAGACGCCGAAGCGCGGGTTGACCCGCACCCCGAGCTGCTTGGCTGTCCGCTGCAGCAGGGCACCGACGGCGGCGGTCCGTTGCTGCGACAGTAAGCCTCGACGCAGGTCCGGTGACGCCTGCTCCAGGGTGGTGGTCCGCCGCTCGATCACGTGGATGACGTGGTAGCCGACGCGGCTGTGGGCCAGGACGAAACTCCCCGGCTTGGCGCTGAAGATGGCCGTCTCGAACGGCGGCTCGAACGCCCCGCGGCCCTGGAAGCCAAGGTCGCCGCCCTTGTCCTTGCTGCCGGGGTCGATTGAGAGTCGCGCGGCCAACGCGGCAAACCGCCCCGGGCGGGCCTTCACCTCGGCCAGCAAGGTCTGCGCGAGCTTGGCATCACTGACCAGGATGTGGGCCGAGTGCACCTGGTCGAAGGCCGCGATGCCCTGCTGGTAGGCCTGGCGGAGCTGCGCCTCGGGCACCGGCACGTCGGCGGTGAGCTTGTCGGCAATCGCGTCGCGCAGCGCCACGTCGGACAGTGTCTGCCGCAGGTCGACCGGGGCGATGCCGGCCTTCGCGGCCTCGGCCTTGAGCCGGTCCGGGCCACCGAGCTGCGCGGCGATGCGGTCGGCGGCCAGGTCGACCTGGGCGCCGGTGACGCTGACGCCGGTCTGGCTCGCCGCTCGGAGCAGGAGCGTGTGATCGATCAGCCGGCGCAGCACCGAGCGTTGAAAGCCTGGCCGGTCGGCCCCCACCTGCTGCTGGGCCTGCGGGTCGACCAGGCCACGCGCCACCACCTCCTGCAGGACCACGGTGCTGATGCGGTCGTCACCGATCACCGCCGCGGCGCCCGAGCGGATGGTCGTGACGCCGCAGCCGGAGAGGGCAAGGCCGACGATCGCGACGACGAGCAGGCGTCGAGGGGTGCGCGTCACGTGCGGGGGATGTCCCTTCCGGGGGTCGGGTTGCGGGCACAGGTTCTCACGACGCGGCGAGCGCCGGTTCGCCGAGCACCCCGTCGAGCAGGGCGGCACACCAGTCGAGCAGCTCCGCGTCACGCAGCGGCTGGCCGCCGATCCGCTGGGTGGTCGGCTTCGGGACCAGCACGGTGTCCACCGTCTGCTTGACCACCGACCTCGGATAGAGACGCTGCAGCCGCATGACCTGCGACTCGCGCAGCCGCATCGGCGCGAAGCGCACCTGGTTGCCCGCGAGGGCCACCTCGGTCAGACCGTGCCGTTTGGCGAGCATGCGGAACCGGGCCACGGCGAGCAGGTTCTCGACCGGCGTTGGCAGCGGGCCGTATCGGTCGATGAGCTCCTCG
>JANLPD010000034.1:0-5833 GCA_031367045.1 Frankiales bacterium
GGAGTCCGAAAACGGCTCGCTCACTCACCTCGTCGTATCGGGAGACACCTGGATGCTCAGGCGGTTCAATGACACGAGCCATCTCGATGCGGACCTCGATATGGAGTGGGACGAGGAGAAGCCGTGACGCACGCTAAGTCGGAGGCGGACGAGAGCATCGCCGCATTCAACGAGTGTCGCCCGCCGTCGTTCGATCGGGCTCCCTGAGCAGCGCTCGCCGGTGGCTGGCGGAAGTGCTTGACCATTTTACCAAACGACCGTTAGGTTGCTGGGGTGACCGGTGTTGACCTTGCCGATGCCAACCGTCCGCCGGGAAGGCGTCGTGCCATGACCGCGGGCAGCGACACTGGCCCCGTTTCCGCTGCCCTGGTCTTCGGCGGCATCTCGAAGGCGTTTCCGGGTGTCCAGGCGCTGAGCGAGGTGAGCCTCGTCGTCCTGCCCGGCGAGGTGCACGCGATCGTCGGGGAGAACGGCGCGGGCAAGTCCACGCTGATGGCGATCGCCTCCGGTGCGCAGGCAGCCGACGCTGGCGAGGTGAGCATCAACGGGGCCGTGCTCACGCACGCATCGCCGAACCTCGCGCGGGACCTAGGTCTGGCGATCTGCCGGCAGGAGCCGGCGCTCATGCCGGATCTCTCGATTGCCGAGAACCTCGCGGTCGCCGTCTCCCGAGACCAGCGCCCGCGCTGGAGCAAGATCTCACCCTGGGCGTCCGAGCGGCTTGCGGACTGGGCTCTCAACCGCAAGCTCGACCCGAGTACCCCCGCCCGCGCCCTTGATCCAGCGGCGCGCTTCATGGTGGAGATCAGCAAGGCCGCCAGCCAGAATCCTCGAGTCCTGCTGCTCGACGAGCCGACCGAGCCGCTGGGCGTGGACGAGATTGAGATCCTCTTCGCGAGCATCCGCGACCTCGCGCGCAGTGGGACGGCCGTCGTCTACATCTCCCACCGCATCCCGGACGTCCTGCGGATCAGCGACCGCGTCAGCGTCCTTCGTGACGGTGTCCTTCGGGGGACCTACGAGACCTCACAGGTTACTGAGGCCGAGATCGTGCAGGGAATCGTCGGGCGGCCACTTGAGCTGGCCTTCCCCGACAAGCGCAGCGCCGACGCGCCGCTCGGGACCCCCGTCCTCAGCGTCACGGGACTGACTGGAGAACGCTTCGCGGACCTCACCTTCCAGGCGTACCGGGGCGAGATCGTCGGCATCTCCGGGGTCGAAGGGAACGGCCAGCGAGAGGTCATCCGTACCCTCGCCGGGCTTCTCCCAGGGCGAGGCGAGGCGGCTGTCGACGGCAAGGCCGCGCGGCTATCGAGTGCCGGGAGTGCGGAGGCAGCGGGGCTCGCCTACCTGCCGGCGGACCGGCACCACGAGGGCATCCTCCCCACGCTGAGCGTGCGTGAGAACATCACCGCCACGACCATCGACCAGGTCGCAAGGCTGGGCTTCGTGTCGTCACGTCGCGAGCTCGAGGCGGCTCGGGCCAGCGCGAAGGCGCTCGACGTCAAGACGCCGAGCCTGGAGACCCAGATCGAGAACCTTTCGGGCGGTAACCAGCAGAAGGCGGTCTTCGCGCGAGCGCTGCTCGCCAAGCCGCGCGTCATTCTCGGGCACGAGCCGACGCAGGGCGTCGATGTCGGAGCAAGGCTCGAGATCTACCGTCTCCTCAGGGGAGCGGTGAACGACGGAGCCGCGGCGATCGTCGTGTCCTCCGACGCCGCGGAGCTCGAAGGACTCTGCGACCGCGTGCTGGTGATGTCCCGTGGAAGGGTCGCCCGGGAGCTGGTCGGCGACGAGGTCACCGAGCAGAACATGACCGAGGCCGCGCTCACGGCCAACGTGGCCAAGAAGTCCGAGTCCGGGTACGCCGGGGACTCCCGGTTCCGACGGTTCCTGCAGGGCGACCACGCCCCCGCGGTCGGTGTGCTCGGCGCCGCGCTGATCCTCGGCGGCTACACCGCCTCGAAGAACAGCCACTTCCTGACCGGCAACAACTTCAACAGCCTGCTCACGCTGCTCGCCGTCCTGGCCCTTGCTGCCATGGCCCAGCAGGTTGTCATGATCACCGGCGGGATCGACCTGTCTGTTGGCCCTCTCATGGGCTTCCTGCTCGTGATCGGCTCCTTCGTCCTTGCTCCGGACGTCTCGGGCATACTGCTGCTTCTGGGTTTCGTGCTGCTGATACTGACAGCGACGGCTGTGGCCGTCGTCAACTGGCTGCCGAGCCTGCTAGGCGTGCCGCCCTTCGTCGCCACGCTCGTCACCTTCACGGCACTGCAGGGGCTCGCACTGCAGCTCCGGCCGGTGTCCGGCGGCCAGTTCAACGCACACCTGCTCGACGTGCTCGCTTCGACGATAGGTTGGCTGCCGTGGGCGTCCGTCGTCACCATGGTCATCGGCCTGCTGCTCGAGTACGTGCTGCGACGTACGGCATGGGGCGCCCAGCTACGGGCCATCGGATCGGGAGCCCAGGCCGCCCACGACGTCGGCATCCGGGTCCGGTGGGTGCGGCTCAGCGCTCACCTGACTGCGAGTGTCCTCGTCTTCCTGGCCAGCCTTCTGCTCATGGCGCAGGTCGCAGCGGGCGACGCGACGGTGGGCGTCGGCTACACGCTAACTGGCATCACCGCCGCGGTCCTCGGTGGGGCGAGCATCTTCGGAGGCCGCGGCGCGTTCGTCGGAGCACTCGCCGGATCGCTCCTCATCCAGCAGATCAACACGTCCACTGTGTTCCTCAACGTGGACGTGGCATGGCAGTCGTACCTGCTCGGTGGCCTGACGCTGCTGGCGGCCGGCTTCTACTCGAGGGTGAGAGGCGGGCGCAGCCGTGGATGACGACTTGCGTGACTCGGGCGGTCCCGATCGAGTGGCAGGCGGCCTCGCCTGGCTTCGTACCGAGAGTGCGCGGATCTGGCTCGCGCTCCTCGCCCTCGTCATCGTGTCGATCGTCTTCGCCCCCACCACCCTCACGTCCCGAGCCCTGCTCGCGATGCTGCCCGTGGCAGCGATCCTGGCCGTGTCGGCCGTGGGGCAGAGCCTGACCATCCAGCAAGGCGGTATCGACTTCGCTGTCTCCGGGGCGATGACCCTGGCGGCGGTCCTCGTCACAGGTCTGGCCAACTCGGACGACTCGAAGCTTTTTCCCGCGATCATCGGCGCACTCGTGGTCGTGCTCGTGGCGGGCCTGCTCAGTGGGCTCGCGATCACAGCCCTGCGCATCACGCCCATCATCGCGACGCTGGCGGTCAATGCGCTCCTGTTTGGCGCTGTCGCCACCTACGCCAGCGCGGCGCCGAAGCAGGCGACGGAGGCGCTGGGCAGTTTCACCATCGGCCGCACGCTCGGGGTGCCAAATACCGTTCTCGTCGCGTTGGCGTTCGTCGTCCTGGCGATCGTCGTCCAGACCCGGACGGTCGTGGGGCGGCGCTTCATCTCCATCGGAGCCAGTCCATCGGCAGCGCGGGCCATGGGCCTCCCCGTGACTAGGTACGTCGTCGGCACCTATATGGTCGCCGCCCTCTGCTACGGCGTCGCCGGCATCATGCTGGCCGGATATGTCGTCTCACCCAGTCTCGCCCTCGGCAACCCCTACCTCCTCGCCTCAATTACAGCGGTCGTCATCGGGGGCACCTCGTTCGGTGGAGGGCGGGCCCGGCTCGCCGGCACCGCAGTCGCGGCAGTCTTCCTCAGCCAGCTCAACAGCCTCCTCAATTCCCTTGGCGCACCCTCCTCGACGACGCTGCTCGTCCAGAGCGCGGCCATTGCCCTCGCCGTCGGCGCGGGGCCCGTAGTCACCGAGCTGCGTCGCTTCCTGCAGGCGCGCTCGGCTGTACGTTCGTCGGCGTAGCCCGGCTCCGGGCGCCAGGCGAGGCGGGCCTTGGATCCGCGGCCACCCCTGGGCCGGCAAGACTCGATGCGTGACCGGCGAGGTCCGTGAGAGGACGCGAGGAAGGCTGAAATGACGAGCCCCAAGGTTCCGAGCCCCGAGGTCGACGTCATAGCCCTGCGCGAGAAGTACCGCCGGGAGCGTGACAAGCGCCTGAAGGCAGCCGGGACGGACCAGTACTACTTCGCCCAGGGGAAGTACGCCCACTTCGACGATGACCCGTACAGCGGGCCTCCACTGCGGCGTGACGCGATCGAGCGGGACCTCGATGTTCTGATCATCGGGGCGGGCCTCGGCGGCATCGAGATGGCTGCCACCCTCACCAAAGGGGGTGTTGACGACTTCCGCATCGTCGACGGGGCTGGCGACTTCGGTGGGACGTGGTACTGGAACCGCTATCCAGGGATCCGCTGCGACGTCGAGTCGTACATCTACCTCCCCTACCTGGAGGAGACCGGCTACCTGCCAACCGAGCGGTACGTGAGGGGACAGGAGATCTTCGAGTACTGCCAGGAGCTCGGCCGCCACTTCGGCCTCTACGACCGGGCGCTCTTCCAGACGAAGATCACCGGGATCAGCTGGGACGAGGACTCGGCGCGATGGATCGTGACCACCTCGCAGGGTGACGAGTTCCACTCCCGGTTCGTCACGACCCAGAGCGGGATCTTCGATCGGCCCCAGCTGCCGGGGATCCCGGGGATCGAGGACTTCACGGGGAAGATGTTCCACAGCGCTCGTTGGGACTACGAGTACACGGGCGGCGACTCGAACGGTGGTATGTCCGGGCTGCGCGACAAACGTGTGGGAGTGATAGGTACCGGCGCCACAGGCCTGCAGGTCATCCCCGCGGTCGCCAAGGACGCCCTGGAGCTCGTCGTGTTCCAGCGCACGCCCACGGCGGTCGGCGTCCGTGACAACGAACCCACCGACGTCGAGTGGTTCAAGTCCCTGCCGCCTGGCTGGCAGAAGGCCCGAGCGGAGAGCTTCAACTGTCTCGGGAACGCGGAGGATGTCCCCTGCGACATCGATGACGGGTGGGCACGCTTCTTCCGCCGTCTCATCGATGCGGAGAAGGGCATCCCCGAGGAGCAGAGGACACCCCAGGCCGTCGACGCAGCCAAGGAGAGGGCGGACCTTGAGTACAACGAGATCGTCCGCGCGCGCGTCGACCAGTACGTGCGGGACCCCGCGAAGGCTTCGCTCCTCAAGGCGTACTACCGGACCATGTGCAAGCGCCCCGGCTTCAGCGACGAATACCTGCCGGCGATGGACCGGGACAACGTGACGCTCGTCGAAGCCAGTTCCGGGGTCGAACACTTCACGGAGAAGACCGTCATCGTCGAAGGCGTCGAGTACGAGCTCGACTGCATCATCTTCGCCACGGGTTTCGAGCTAGGGACCACGTGGAGCCACCGCGCTGGATACGACGTGGTCGGGCGGAACTTCGTGCGCGCATCCGAGAAGTTCGCGCAGGGGATGAAGACCTACCAGGGACTGTTCAGCGTCGGATTCCCGAACCTGTTCTTCTTGGGGCTCACGCAGGGCGGAACCACGACCAACGTGCCCCACATGCTGCAGGAGCAGGCGGATCACGTGACCTACATCATCAGGCGGGCGCTGAACGAGGGCCTCACGAGAGTCGAGGCGACGCCCGAAGCCGAGGCCGAGTGGCAGGAGACGATTGCCGCCGTGAACGACGCCCGGCGGGCCTTCCAGGAGGCGTGCACTCCCGGCTACTTCAACGCCGAGGGTCGGGTGGGCGACACGCGCTCGGAGATCGCATCAGGCAGCTACCGGCCGTCTCCAAGGTTCTTCCGCATGTGGAACGAGTGGCGCGTCACCGGTGATTTCGCGGGGCTGGACGTCTCCTAGTCCAGCCGTCCTGAACGAGGTCTCGTACTGCCGCACGCGAGACTTTTTGGTTGGCCGTGCCCGGCAGCGACGCGG
>JANLPD010000041.1:0-5843 GCA_031367045.1 Frankiales bacterium
CCGATGGCGCCGTCGGTGTCGCCCAAGAAGTCCTGGGAGGGCTTCGGTGGCTCGCTGGTGGCCTGCTCGGTGGCCGGGGCCGTCTTCTTCGCGACGATGCTGCACGCCCCTGCGTGGCTGGGTGTCGGCTACGGCCTGGTCGTCGTCGGGTCCGCCACGTTGGGCGATCTCGGGGAGTCGATGGTCAAGCGCGACATCGGAGTCAAGGACATGGGCAAGATTCTGCCCGGCCACGGCGGGCTCATGGACCGGCTGGACTCGATCCTCCCGACCGCCCCGATCGCCTTCCTTCTCCTGTCGGCTTTCATCCCCACGCCATGAAGCCCCTCCCGCTCGTCTTCGACGCACCGCGCCGCGCTCTGCCGCCGCGGCACCTCGCCGACCTCGATGTCGCCGGGCGCCGGGCCGCCGTGGAGGCGCTGGGGGAGAAGGGGTTTCGGGCCGAGCAGCTGTCCCGCCACTACTTCGGCGGGCACCGCCCCGAGCAGATGACCGACCTCCCGCCGGCTCTCCGCGAGCGGCTCACGGCCGACCTGCTGCCCCCGTTGCTGACGCCGGTGCGCGAGCTGTCCTGCGACGACGGTGCCACCCGCAAGACCCTGTGGCGCGGCCACGACGGGACGCTGGTCGAGTCGGTGCTGATGCGCTACCCGGACCGTACGACGGTCTGCGTCAGCAGCCAGGCCGGCTGCGGCATGGCCTGCCCGTTCTGCGCGACCGGCCAGGCCGGCCTGACCCGCAACCTGTCGACCGCGGAGATCGTCGAACAGGTCGTCGATGCGCAGCGCACGGAGGCCATGACGGGCGGCCGGGTCAGCAACGTGGTCTTCATGGGCATGGGCGAGCCGATGGCCAACTACACCCGGGTCGTCGCCGCGGTGCGCCGGATGGTCGAACCGGCGCCGCACGGGCTCGGCCTGAGCCAGCGCAATATCGTCGTCTCGACGGTCGGGCTGGTGCCGGCGATCGAGAAGCTGTCTCAGGAGGGCCTGCAGGTCACCCTGGCGCTGAGCCTGCACGCCCCCGACGACGAGCTGCGCAACACCTTGGTGCCGGTCAACACGCGGTGGCCGGTCAGCGAGGTGCTCGCTTCGGCCTTCGGCTACACGCGCACGACAGGCCGGCGGCTGTCGATCGAGTACGCGCTGATCAGGGAGGTGAACGACCAGCCCGCGCGGGCCGACCTGCTCGCCAGGCGGCTTAAAGGAAAGCTCGTGCACGTCAACCTGATCCCGCTGAACCCGACCCCTGGTTCGGAGTGGGACGCCTCGCCCAAGCCGGTGGAGCGCGAGTTCGTCCGTCGCCTTCGTGCAGCAGGGGTGGCCACGACGGTGCGCGACACCCGTGGTCGCGAGATCGCGGGTGCCTGCGGGCAGCTCAGCGCTGCCCAGCAGGCGCAGTAGCGCAGGTTGCGTCGCTGCTCGAGGTCGGTATCCGGCGCCCGGGCCCGCCGGGTACGCAAGTCGAGGGTCAGGTCACGTCGGTGCAGGACCGTCTGCTCGCCCGCCAGGCCGGTCAGCCGCCGAAGAACTGCACGCTGAGCGCGGCCAGCTCCGCGGGGGTCGCCGGGTTCGCGATCTGGGTCAGGCTGCCGGTCGCGCCGCGTCGCCACTGCGAGTAGGTCTCGGCGAAGTCGCCGGCCGGGGTGGCGAAGTCGGCGCACCGGCTGCACCCTTGCCAGGGGGTGCCCGCCGGGATCCCCCTGGCCCGCCGGTAGGCGGCCTGCCGCCCCTCGCTCAGATGGGTCTTGTCCCAGGCGTGGCCGAGCTCATGCGAGATCACGTGCCGGAGCAGCGTGTCGGTCTCGGTGTCGCAGGGCCGGACGTAGACCTCGATCGCCTTAACCGAGGGCCGCGTCAGGCCGTAGAAGCCGGTCATGGCCGGCAGGAACGACAGTGAGTACACCGGCATCGGCGCTGGGTGCAAGGAGGCGAGCGCAGCTTGCCCGCGGCGCCGCTCCCAGCCGGTCCCGGTGCAGGTGATGTCCGGCGCAGAGGCGACAGCGGCCGGTGGGTTCGCCCGAGCACGGGGCTGCTGCTTGGCTGGTGCGGCGGTTCGCGGCGCGATGACGTGGGGGGCGTCCAGCCGGTCCGCTCCCCGCCCGGTGGATACCGCGGAAAGGAGGTCAGCGGGGACCGCGGCAGCCGCCGCGTGGCCGGCGTACGGAAGCTGCAGGCCGAGGACGGTGACGACGATGGCGAGGAGGGCCGTTATCGGCGTCGTGCGTGGGTGCCGCGCTTTCCCGATCGTCCGCATAGACGAGAGGTCGACCCCGTCGGTAACGGACTGTAGTCAGTACTCACTGAAAGTTATCGCCCGGGAGACGGGTCCGGTCAGGTCCGGTCCGCGTCTGGGAGGATGGAGGGGTGCCTGTCCGCGACGTTGTCCTGCTCGGTGCCACCGGGTCGGTCGGCACGCAGGCCATCGACGTGGTCAGGGCCCACCCGGACCGGCTGCGCGTCGTCGGGCTAGCGGCCGGCGGTGACCGGGTCGAGCTGCTCGCCGCGCAGGCCCTCGAGCTCGGCGTCGACGTCGTGGCCGTCGCCAAGGCCACCGCGGCCCAGGACCTGACGCTGGCCTTCTATGCCGAGGCCCAGCGTCGAGGCTTCAGTGCCGGCGCGTTCAAGGTCCCGAAGGTGCTGGCCGGTCCGGACGCGGCCACTGAGCTGGCGGCGTGGCCCTGCGACGTCGTGCTCAACGGGATGACCGGCTCGGTCGGGCTGGCCCCCACCCTGGCGGCGCTGGAGGCCGGCCGGATGCTCGCGCTGGCCAACAAGGAGTCGCTGGTCGCGGGCGGCACCCTTGTCACCCCCTACCTGAAACAGATTGTCCCGGTGGACTCCGAGCATTCCGCCCTCGCGCAGTGCCTGCGGGGCGGCCGGGCGGGGGAGGTCCGGCGGCTGGTCCTCACAGCCAGCGGCGGGCCGTTCCGGGGCCGCACCCGTGCCGAGCTCACCGAGGTGACGCCCGAACAGGCCATGGCCCACCCCACTTGGGAGATGGGCCCGGTCATCACGATCAACTCGGCGACCCTCGTCAACAAGGGGCTGGAGCTGATCGAGGCCCACCTGCTGTTCCAGGTCGCCTACGACGCCATCAGCGTGGTGGTGCACCCGCAGTCGATCGTCCACTCGATGGTGGAGTTCCACGACGGCTCGACGATCGCCCAGCTCAGCCCGCCGGACATGCGGTTGCCGATCGCGCTCGGCCTGATGTGGCCCGAACGCCTCCCGGATGTGGCGCCAGCGATGGACTGGACCCAGGCCCAGGCCTGGGACTTCGAGGCCCTCGACGAGCAGGCCTTTCCGGCGGTGGCGCTCTGCCGCGAGGCTGGGATGCGCGGCGGGACGGCCCCCGCAGCGCTCAACGCTGCCAACGAGGTCTGCGTGGCGGCCTTCGCGGCCGGCAAGCTGGCGTTCCTCGGCGTCGTGGACGCCGTGGCCCGGGTCGTGTCCGAGCACGGATTCAGGGAACGTCCCACACTGGTCGAGGTGTTGGAGGTGGAGGGCGAGGCACGGCGTCGCGCCCAAGAGCTCGTGGAGGCAGGCATGGGGATGACGGCATGCTGACGGCCGTTGGCGTCGTCGCGTTCGTCGTGGCCCTGCTGGTCTCGGTGACGCTCCACGAGGCGGGCCACTTCGTCACAGCCCGGCACTACGGCATGAAGGCGACCCAGTTCTTCGTCGGCTTCGGGCCGACCCTGTGGTCGCGCCAGAAAGGCGAGACGGAGTACGGCATCAAGGCCATCCCGGCGGGCGGCTTCGTCAAGATCGTCGGGATGACCACGCTGGAGGAGGTGGATCCCGGGGACGAGGACCGCGCGTTCTGGCGGCAACCCGCGGGCCGGCGCACCGTCGTACTGTCTGCCGGATCTTTCATGCACTTCGTGATCGCCGCCTTGCTCGTCTTCGGCACCACGGCCCTGCTCGGCGTCCAGGACCGGGACCAGCCGGTGATCTCGGGACCGAAGCCCTGCATGGCGCAGGTCGTCACCATTGCTACGACGGCATTGCCAAGCAGCACGCCGGACGCGTCGGGTGCCTGCCCAGCCGGGACCATCCCCTCTCCCGCGTTCGCTGCCGGGCTGCGAAATGGTGACCGCGTGCTTTTCGCCGGTGGCCAGAAGGTCACGGACTACACAGCCTTCACCAAAGTGGTCCGGGCCTCTGCCGCCCAGCCGCTCGTGCTGGTCGTGGAGCGCGACGGACGGCGCCAGAGCGTGACGCTCACGCCCGTCAAGGCGACCCGCGTCGATCTGGCCGATCCGAGGAACAGCGTCGAGGTAGGCGCTGTCGGGGTCGGCCAGAACATCACCACGCTGCGCCACGTCGGTCCGCTGGCCGCAGTGGGCGAGACCGGCACGCAGCTCAAGGCGATCGTGGTCGGCACCTACGAGACGTTGACCAAAAAGCTCGGCACCGTCGCGGGTGTCTACGGCGACCACCGGGACCCGGCGGGTTTCGTGGGCATCGTCGGGGTGAGCCGGGTGAGCGGCGAGGTCTTCGACGCCCCAGTGCCCTTCGCCAGCCGGCTGGCCGGTTTCCTGCTTATCGTCGCCGGCCTGAACCTGTTCGTGGGGATCTTCAACCTGCTTCCGCTGCTGCCGCTGGACGGCGGGCACATCGCCGTCCTGCTCTACGAACAGGCGCGCGACAAGGTGCGCCGCCTGTTCGGCTACGCGGGGGAGCTCCAACGGGTGGACCTGAACAAGCTGTTGCCGCTGACCTACGCCGTGGTGATCTTTTTCGCGGTGTTCACGGTCTTTCTGATGGGCGCTGACATCGTCAACCCCGTCAAGCTGGGGGGCTAGTGACCGTCTCTCTCGGAATGCCCGAGGCGCCGCCTGCGCTTCTGGGCGAGCGTCGGGTCACCCGCCAGCTCGACGTCGGCGGGGTCCTGGTGGGCGGCGGCGCGCCGATCAGCGTCCAGTCGATGACGACCACCGTGACAGCCGACATCGACGCGACGTTGCAGCAGATCGCGGAGCTGACGGCCACCGGCTGCCAGATCGTCCGGGTCGCGGTGCCGGACCCGGTGGACGCCGACGCCCTGGCCACGATCGTGAAGAAGTCGCAGCTGCCGGTCATCGCCGACATCCACTTCCAGTCCAAGTACATCTTCGCCGCGCTCGAGGCAGGCTGCGCAGCGGTTCGCGTCAACCCCGGCAACATCCGGGAGTTCGACGGCAAGGTAGGTGAGGTCGCACGCGCTGCCAAGGACGCGGGCATCCCCATCCGCATCGGGGTCAACGCCGGCAGCCTGGACAAGCGGATCATGGCGAAGTACGGCAAAGCCACCCCCGAGGCGCTCGTCGAGTCGGCGCTGTGGGAGTGCTCGCTGTTCGAGGAGCACGACTTTCGCGACATCAAGATCTCGGTCAAGCACAACGACCCGGTCGTGATGGTGAAGGCCTACCGGCTGCTGTCCGAGCAGTGCGACTACCCGCTTCACCTCGGGGTCACCGAGGCCGGTCCGGCCTTCCAGGGGACTATCAAGTCCGCGGTCGCCTTCGGGTCGCTGCTCGCCGACGGCATCGGGGACACCATCCGCGTGTCGCTGTCGGCGCCTCCGGTGGAAGAGGTCAAGGTCGGGCTCGCCATCCTGGAGTCCCTCAACCTGCGTCGGCGCGGGCTGGAGATCGTGTCCTGCCCCTCCTGCGGGCGGGCCCAGGTCGACGTCTACACCCTCGCCGAGCAGGTCACCGCCGGCCTGGACGGCCTGAAGGTCCCGCTGCGCGTCGCCGTCATGGGCTGCGTCGTCAACGGACCGGGGGAGGCCCGCGAGGCCGACCTCGGGGTGGCCTCCGGCAACGGCAAGGGCCAGATCTTCGTCAAGGGCGAGGT
>JANLPD010000059.1:0-14005 GCA_031367045.1 Frankiales bacterium
GAGTTCTCCCATCCCCTCGAGCGCACCCACGGTGTAGAGCTCGGATCCCGCGGCCATGCCCTCAAAATGGTCGACCGGTACGCATTTTGACTTCGGCACCCCGTCCAAGTCGACGTAGGCCCCGAACACGTACTTCACGCCGGCATCAAGAAGCCGCCGCTTGACATCTGCAACCTCGCTCATAAAGTTCTCCCTAGAATTATTCCCGCGGCGACACACGTGCCCTGGTGGTGGTGCTGGTGGCGCTTTAGCCGGTGACGGCTTGATGGCGGAGGAGCCGGCCGCCGCCGACAGTGACGAGGACACCGCGTAAGACGCCCTCGCCGTACTCTGACCCTGCATTTATGGCGAGCGTCCGGCCGAGCCGTACAGCGCCGCCTGACTCATGGATGTGGCCGTGCAGGGTGACCAGAGGCTGGACCGCCTCGATGGCATCACGCACCGCGGTCGACCCCACGGGCGCGGTGAGTTGGGCTCCGGCTGACGTCCTGACAGCCAGTCGCTCGTCGAGCATGGGTGCTGTGTCCAGCCGAGAGTCGAACGGCGGAACGTGGATGTTGAAGAGCGCCGTTGCGGGGTTTTGCAGCTGAGACGTCATCTCCTTGAGGTGCAGCCCGATCTGCTCTTCGCTGTACTCGCGGTGCGTGTCCCAGGGCGTCTTGTTCGTATACCCAGTGTTGAGCATCTCGTGGCCAGGGGCGATCTCGACGACCTGTCCTTCTACAAACTGAAAGCGATCGTCCCCATGCTCGCGCAGAACATCATCGACAATTGGGGGGTCGTCATTGCCCGGTGCGTTCAGCACTACGACTTCGCTGCCAGCCAGGCGGGTGTGGGCATAGTCGATCCAGCGCTTCACAGTGCTGGCGACGACTTGGTTGAACAGGATGTCCACCGCCTCGGGATGCTCGAAGTAGTGCTGGTACTCGTCGGGCGTCATCCGGCGGGTATATAGCCCGCTGTTCCAGGCGCGTCGCTCGAACTCCTCGAGCGCTTCCGCTTGGATTACCTGGTCCGACCCATGGAGCCGGGCCCTGTAGCTGCCTTTGCCGGCCTCCACGACGGGGACGACGATCTTGCCGCTGATGTCGCCGCCAAGGAGAAGCACGTCGGCCTTGTAGAACGCAGCCGCGTTGACGAACTTGCGGAAGCAGATCTCCGAACCGTGCAAGTCCGACGCGAAGAAGATCGTCGTGCCCTCGGCGGCCGCTTGCCGGGTCGATTTACGGAACAGCCCCATCAGTACGTGGCCACCCGGTCGTCAACGTCTTCCCACCACTGAAGCCGTTCTCCAACCTTGGCTCGCATGCGCCAGACAATCGACTTTGCTTGGCCATCGACGACGCTGAGGAGCAGGTCGATGCGGTCCCGGATGCTGTCGTTGCATTCCTTGCCCAAACCCGCGTCCGCGTTTGCGGCTTCACGGACAAGGTGCAAGTTTTTTACCGCGGTGTGGTGAAAGCCCCAGTCTTTCGCCAAGATCGTCGCGATGTGGGCGCTGTCGATCTCTTCGTCGTCAGCACGTCCCGTGGCGACCGGATGGGTCGCTAGAAGGATCTGAAGGTCGAGAAGATCGGTGACCGTCAGGTTGACGATCTGCAGCTTCTGAAGGAGCAATCCTTCAAGGGGGATCGTCATGTTGTGCCGGTCGAGGCGGTCAAGGACCTCGATCGTGTGGTTGAACTGGAGTCGTTCTACGAACACGTCGATCTCAATCCTGCGCTCGGGATGGGTAAAGGAGTAGCGCATGCCCTCCATGGCGACGAGCAGATCGCGATCAACGAGGTAGCCGCGAGCCTCCAAGAAGCCACGCATCCCCTTACGGTCTGCTTTCGGGACGATGAAGTCGATGTCCTTGGCGGGCCTACCGAGGCGGTCCATGGCCGCGGCTGGGGCAGCACAGTGAATGCGGATGCCTCCGCTTCCGACCACTCGCAAGGTGACGCCTATCTGGCCGGCGCCAGTGACAATCTCGACAGCCTCGTCCTGCAACTGCCTCCAGGAAGTCGCCACGATCATCGCTACTCGATCGGGATCTGCTGGAAGGCGAGAGCAAGGTCGATGCCCTGGCGTTTGCGATATGCCTTTGACGCGAGGTACCAGACGGTGCCTGCACCGACGATGCCCAGGACGATCCAGAACTCACGCGAGACGTGGTGCAACGTGAACAGCGGGCCAGCCGCGATCGGATCGTTCCACAGCAGGTAGATGACGAAGGCGAAGAAGGCAGCGCTGAGCGCACCCGTGATGGACATGACCGGTGCGCCGAGGAACCGGGTGTTTCTTACCGGTGAAGACTCGAAGAACTGCCGACGAGTTTTGGGGAAGACGATAGCCGAGATCATGACGGCGCCCCAGACGACCAGTAGTACCTCGACGAGTGTCAGGAAGGCGATGGCCTTGAACGCGATCAGCCACATGAAGACGATGGAGCCTGCGGTTGACACACCGATCGCGATCACGGGTGTATGGAACCGCTCGCTAACCCAGCCGAGCCGGTCGGGTGCCACGCGGTCAAAGGACCAGGCGATCATGCTGCGCGTGGTGTAGGCGATCTCGGCTGGAATCCAAAACCAGATCCAGGTCACAAACATGGCCATGATTACTGTGGCCACGATGACGTTCGACGTCAGGATTCCTGCGAGCACGGTGAAGTAAGGAGCGGTTGCTGTCGTTCCGGCGGTCACGCCGTTAAGCGCGTTGTATGCGACAGCACCTTGGAAGTCGTAGCCGAACGCCTTGTTGGCGAGCAGCGCGAACGCGGCGATCACTAGCGCGGTGGCCACGATGGCACCGAGCATCCCTACCAGCTGCGACCTGCGGACTTTCTTGACCTCACCGCCGATTCCCACCGACTGAATGGCGCCTAGCAAGGGGAGCAAGGGCCAGACGAGAAACTTTGCGCTTTCGCTGAAGCTGAACCCGTGACTGACATACCCGCTGGACTTCGCAGTCGTGATCACGCTGTCGTAGTTCAGACCAGTGAGGCTGGTCAGGTTGGCGCGGAAGGTCTCACGCGAGCCGAACAGCATGGCGACCAGCAGCACGAGCGTTCCGACCACAGCAACGACAAACAGGATGCGCTGCAGGGAGAAATAGCGCCGGGTGCCCGAGGCGAGCAGTACCCCGGCAAGTAGGAGAAACAGCGTCCCGATCCAGAACACACCCTTCGGTTGCGCCACATCGGTGGCCCATCGGCCAAGGGTCTTGTTGCCTGACACGAGCCCGACCGTCGAGAAGAACGACGCCAATCCGGTCTGCACAATCAAGGACGCGGCAAGCGCCGCGTAGTACAGCAGGATGACCGTCTCTATCAACGACAGGACGAAGGCCGCACCGGGACTGATGGTCCGCGAGAGGAATACGTACACACCTCCGGAGCGCGGGAAGACCACGGACCAAAAGTAGAAGGTCGCCCCAGCGGCAAGCATGCCCAGCGCCGCCAGCACGGTCGATAGCCACGGCTGTGCTCCGGGGTACAGACTCGGCCCGTAGTACTGGTTGAAGGCGATGGCGATACCGATCGAGACAAGCCCGACGTTGTAGATAAACACGTCGATCGAGCTGCCGACTCGGATCAGCCCGGATGCCTGGCGGGAAAAAACGCCCGGCGCTGCAATTGCCTGCTCGGCCACTACACCCTCCTCGGGTTCACGTAAGGCAACGAACTTTCTGCCCGGTCGAGGCGAATGTCAAGTGTTCAGGGTGCGACACCGCCCTGATTCGGCGGTGTACCTTGTCCCAGGATCGATTTTCGTTGCACGGGGTGCTCTACGCAAGGGAGCGGGACATGGCGGACAACCGGAATTCGAACCCTCCAGGCCGGCGCGGTGGCGGCGTCGATGAGATGGATCGTCGGATCATCAGGCTGCTACAGCAAGACGGGCGAAAGAGCAATACCGAGATCGCACGCGAGCTTGGCGTCACGGAGACAACCGTGCGCAAGCGGATTGGGCAGCTGCTGGACGAGGGCCTGATGAACATAGTGGCCGTACCGACGCCTGAAGCGGTCGGCAGGAGCTTGTCGGCGATCATTGGCGTCTCGGTGGACCTCACTGCGATGCACGCGGTGGGCGATGCGATTCGGGCCTATCCGGAGGTTCGATACGTCGGCATGTCCGCCGGCCGGTACGACTTGATCGTTGAAGCGTTCTTCAGTAGCCAGGAGCAACTCTTGGATTTCATCACGGAGAAACTGGGAGTCCTGCATGGCGTGTCGGACATCGAGACGTCTGTCATCCTCAAGGTCGTTAAGTTCTCGTACGAGTGGGAGATTGCCTAGGAGAGCGGCACCGAAACACGCGCGGTGACGTGCTTCGCCGCTTAGGTGATGCTTGGGACGCTTGGGTGTGCCTGCGAATGATGCTGGCGACGGCCTGTTTGAGATGTGTTTGGTGGTGCCGCCCCGTGGTCGCGTTGGGTTTGGTGGCCGAGACCGGCCCAACAAGCACGCGTCCCCGGCCGCTCAGCGACGCATTTCCCCGACTTCAAGTCTGAGCGGCATACCTGACGGTATGACCAGGTTCAATCAACCAGTTTTAGTCCAATAATTCCCGTGACAATGAGGCCTAGGAAAGCCAGCCGCGCAGGTGACGCGGGGTCTCCGTACACGAGAACGGAAAGCAGAACCGTGCCCGTTGCCCCTATCCCGACCCACACGACATATGCGGTTCCCACCGGCAACGTCCGCGTGGCGACGCTCAAGCCGTAAATGCTCGCCGAGATGAGCGCGAGGAAGGCGAGCGTGGGAGCAACACGAGTGAATCCGCGGGTTGCGGGCAGCACTAGTGCCCACGCCACCTCCAGCAGACCGGCGACCACAAGAACGAACCACGCCATGACGAGCCTCCTGCGACCCGTCTTCGCGTGTGCCGGTACGGGTGCCCTCGTCGGCGAGCGGCGGTTGCCGGACTCAACGACAGACTAGCAATGGGACAGCGCCCTTCCCGGACTTCGGCAAGGGGTCCCCCCTTGACAAGCTCTTGTTATTCGGCTCACTATGACGTGCCAAAACGATTTGGCACTCGCGGCGTCATCCGCCTCTCCCTGAGCCCGCACCCTCCTCGCCGTCAGGTGGAGGGCCCGTACGAGCTCGGCCGGGAATCCCGGGCAACCGCCACAACCCGATGGAGGTGCAATGTCGGAGCTTGGGTCCGGGACGCAGGTCGCCAACGCGCGCGCTCTCGATCTACTGTTCGCCGGCGAGCCCGTCCTGGTCGACGTCCGGCCCGCGATCGAGGTACTGCCCGGACTCACCAGGGACACCGTCCTGACGTCCGGCCCGCCAATGGCGTGGGAGCACTACACCGGTGGCCAGCGCAAGGCGCTGCTCGGGGGTGTCGTGTACGAAGGGCTTGCACCGGACCTTATAACGGCTGAAAAAGCCCTCGACGCGGGTGACGTACGTGTGGCGGGGTGCCACGACTTCTCCTGTGTCGGCTCCCTGGCCGGCGTAACGACGGCTTCCATGCCGGTCCTGGTGGTTGAAGACGCGAACAGCGGCCAGCGCGGCTACTGCACCCTGTTCGAGGGCGAGGCTTCGGCGCGCCTGAACTACGGCGTATACAACGACGCGGTCCAGCAGAACCTCGATCACCTGGCGTACGTCATCGGCCCCGGCCTCGGTGAGTTGATCCGCTCGCTTGACAAAGGACTGCCGCTGCTCCCGCTCATGGAGCGGGCGCTGCACCAAGGCGATGAGTTGCACAGCCGTAACACCGCCGCGTCGCTGCTGTTCCTGCGAGCGGTCGTGCCGGCGCTTCTCGAACTCGACAGCCCGACTGCGCGCGAGCTCGCGCGCTACTTGACCTCGGGAGACTACTTCTTCCTCCGCGTGTCGATGGCCGCCTGCAAGTCCATGGCCGATCGCATGTACGACGTACAGGACTCCTCTTTGGTCACCGCCATGGCGTTTTCCTGCAAGGAATTCGGCATCCGCGTGGCGGGGCACGGAACGCGCTGGTTCCGCGGCCCGCTCCCGACCGCCGAGGAGTATCACCTGTTCGACGGATACAAGCCTGACGACATCGAGGTCATGGGCGGGGAGAGCCCGATCACGGAGGTGTGCGGACTCGGCGGGCTCGCCCAAGCGGCCGCCTTCCCCCTGCAGGCCTACCAGGGTGGGAGTCCGGAGCGCATGGTCGCGCGCAACCTCGAGATGTACGACATCACCGCCGGCGAGTCCCCCCGGTTCAAGATCCCGTTCCTGCAGTACCGCGGCACTCCGGCAGGCATTGATGTACTGCGCGTGGCCGCCACCGGAGTCACGCCCGTGATGGACGTGGGCATCGCCGGCCGCGCTGGCGGTCAGATCGGCGCGGGCTGCTTCCGGGCTCCCCTCGAGCCCTTCCTCGCCGCCGCTGCCGCCCTGCGGCCGCCCTTGGTCTAAATCTCTCCCCGCCCACGGTGTCATCGGGGCCGTAGTCCCCACCCACACACGTCCGCCGCTCAGCAGCGGCAAAGTCAACAGGAGAGATTCATGGATACCGTCACCGACATTTCGAAGGACCATCAGAAACTGGCGAGCGAGCTGGCCGGCCAAGGCGTCAAGTACGCACTGGCCAGCTGGATCGACGTCCTAGGCAGGCCGAAGTCCAAAATGGTCCCGATCGACCACCTGCCGAACCTCATCGCGGGCTCGGAGCGGTACACCCCCCGGGGCATGGGCGGCATCGGCGTCATGGACCCCGTCGAGGACGAGGTCGCCGCGATCCCCGACGTCTCGACCCTCACAGTGCTGCCCTGGGACCGGCGCATCGCCTGGATGGTCGCGGACATGTCCTGGGGAGGGCGGGAGCCGTACGCGCTGTGCGGGCGCTCGATCCTCAAAAAGCAGGTACAGGCCGCTGCCGAACTCGGCTTCGTCGCCCAACTCGGTGTAGAGCCCGAATTCTATGTCTTTAAGCCGGAGTCGCTTCAGCCGGGCAGTACCCAGTTGGTGCCGATGGCGCTGAGCGGTGAGATCAAGCCGTCGCCGGCGTATGACGTAGAAACCACCCTCGACTCGATGGCCTTCCTCGACAAGATGTCGTCCTACATGGAGGAGCTCGATTTCGGGCTCTTCAGCTTCGACTCCGAGGGCGGCGAGGGACAGTACGAGTTCGACTTCGGCCACGCACCGATCCTCGAGTGCGCCGACCGCATGACTTTGTTCAGGTTGATGGTCCGTCAAGCGGCCAAGGAGTGCGGCCTACTCGCGACCTTCATGCCCAAGCCCTTCGCCAACCTGTGGGGCTCGGGAGCGCACTTCAACATGAGTCTTGAGGATGTCAAGACGGGCGAGAACATCTTCCGTGACGCCACCGACAAGAATGCGTGGACGAAGGACACCTACCACTTCATGGGCGGCGTCCTGTCTCACGCACGGGCCCTGACGGCGCTGGCGAACCCAACCACGAACTCCTACCGTCGCCTGGTCCCCCGGCTCGCCGACGGGCAGATCTCCTGGGCCCCCACAAAGATCAGCTATGGGTACAACAACCGGTCCTGCATGCTGCGCTTGCCGGCGAACCGGCCGGCCATCGAGAACCGCGCCGTGGACAGCTCGGCGAACACCTACCTGACGGCCGCCTTCATGCTGGCGGCCGGGCTGGACGGCATCCGCAAGGGCACCGAGCCGGGAGACGCCCGCGACGACCTGTCCTACCTCGCCGACGTCGCGGACCTGCCGCGGACCTTGCTCGAGTCCGTGGAGGCCTTCGAAACGGACTCGTTGACGTCCGAGGTCTTCCACCCCGCGTTCGTCCGCGAGTACGCAGATATGAAGCGTGGCGAGTGGGAAACCGCCAACCTGGAGGTCACCGACCGCGAGCGGGCCAACTACCTGCTCAACCTGTGACCATCGTCGCCGTCCTGGTAGGACGCAGCGACGCGTCCCTGTCGCTGCACCAGAACTACATCGACGCCGTCCTCGCCGCGGGAGGCACGCCGCTCATGGTGCCAACGTCGTTCACCGAGGACGACGGCCGCCTCGAGCGGGCGCTCGGCGCCACCGACGTCCTGCTCCTGGCAGGCGGAGGCGACATCCAGCCCGCGATCTACGGCGCAGAACCCGCAACGACACTCGACCAGGTCGACCCGCTCCGCGACGAGGTGGAGATGCGCGCCCTTGCCTGGGCCCGCAACGCACAGCGGCGTGTCCTCGGCATCTGCCGCGGAGCGCAGATGCTCGCTGTGGCCAGCGGCGGAACGCTCGTGCAGGACCTGCCCGCCGCGGGGTTCGGCCCGCACGTCGACGTTCGGCACGACCGTACCTACGCGGGACTGCGGCACGTCGTAAAGGCCGACCCAGGCAGCCTCGCCGAGCGGGTGCTCGGCGGGTTGGCAGAGGTGAACTCGCAGCACCATCAGGCGGTCTGCGACGTCGGTGCTCCCCTCGTCGTCACGGCCTGGAGCGCCGATGGCGTGGTCGAGGCCCTCGAAGGTCCAAACGTGCTTGGCGTCCAATGGCACCCCGAAGTCGTGTGGTCCCAAGACCGCCGGCACCTACGTCCGTTCCAGTGGCTCGTCAGCGGAGAGGCAGAGTGGGAACAATGAAGACAACGTTTTCCGGACGCGATCGCGGGTCGGCGCCGGTCAAGGACCGGATCGGCAGCATCGAGCAGTACGGCATCGAGTTCATCCCCGAAGATGAGCGCCACTCGAAGCCGGCGAACCTGTTCACGATCCTGTTCGGCGGCAGCCTCACCTTCAGCTTGATCATCATCGGCTGGTTCCCCATCTCGTTCGGACTCAGTTTCTGGGCTGCGGCTTCGGCCGTCGTGGTCGGCTCCGCCGTAGGAGCACTCCTGCTGGCACCTATGGGACTCATGGGGCCGCGCAGCGGCACGAACAACCCGGTCTCGAGCGGGGCGTACTTCGGCGTCGCCGGTCGCCTGATCGGATCCTTTCTTGAGGCGACGGCTTCGCTGGCCTTCGCCGCGCTCAGCATCTGGACCGGAGGGGACGCGCTGGCCGGCGGACTCCAGTCGTTCTTCCACATCGAGAACGCCAACGTGCCGCGCCTCATCGCCTACGCCGTGCTCAGCATCATCGTCACCTTCGTGTCCGTCCTGGGGCACGCCAACATGGTGGCCGCGCAGAAGTTCATGATCCCGACAGCCGGGCTGGCCATGCTCGTCGGGCTTGTCGTCTACGGCCGTCACTTCGATCCCTCATACAGCGGAACCGGTACGTACGCGTTCGGATCCTTCGGCGCGACGTGGTTAGTTTCGGCGGTCATTTGCGGCTCGACAGTTGCGTCCTACGGCGCCTACGCCGGGGACTGGACCCGCCACATCTCGTCCAAACTGCACAGCGACCGGACGGTCGTCAAGGCGATGTTCCTTGGCGGTCTGTTCGGGATGGGCGGCCCGTTCATGTGGGGGACGTTCACGTCGGCCGCAATCTTTTCGACCGGGGATGCCAAGGCCGACACCCCCTACGTGCTCGGTCTCGTCCATGCCGCACCGCTATGGTTCGTGCCCGCACTCATCTACTTGGGGATGGCATCCGGTACTGCCCAGGCCGTCATCAACACCTACGGGACCGGCCTGGATACCTCCGCCATCATCCCGAAACTCAACAGGGTCCAGGCGACCTTGGTCGCCTGTGCGCTAGCCACCGCACTTGTATATATTGGGCACTTCAAATCGGCCATCATCGACGGCGTGAGCGTCTTCCTGACTTTGCTCGCTTCCTTCTCGATCCCGTGGATCATCATGGTGACCATCGGACACTTCCGCAGGCGCGGGTACTACGACGTCGATGACCTGCAGGTTTTCAACCGCGGCGAGAAGGGCGGCATCTACTGGTACAGCCACGGCTTCAACGTGCCTGCGATGATGGTGTGGACGCTGTCCACCACTGCGGGGCTGCTGTTCGCCAGCAATGTTTGGTTCATCGGGCCCGGTGCCGCTGTTGTCGGCGACATCGATGTCAGCTTCCTCGTCGCAGGCTTGACCGCCGCACTTTTGTACCCGCTATCACTCCGCCTGCTCCCGGAGCCACAAGTGGTGTACCGACCCGAAGCTGCGGCGAACATCCCAGCCCAGTCGTACCCGCAGGTTGAGGGGACGATGTCGGTGGACTCTCTGTGACCGTGTCGCACGAGCAGTTCCGAGCCGGGCAGCGTCATGTGACTCTGCCCGGCCTCGGGCCGCTGGACCTCGACATCGCCTACACCGACGTTGGGGAGGGCGAGCCGTTGGTGCTGTTGCACGGCATCCCCACCTGGTCCTACCTCTACGCCGACGTGATCCCCCCGCTCTCTGCGCACCACCGGGTGCTCGCGCCCGACCTTCTCGGGCACGGCTGGTCGGATCGGCGGGACCGCTTCGACCGCTCGTTGCCCGCGCAGGCCGCTGCCGTCCTGCGCCTTCTCGATGTTTTGGGCATCGAGCGTGCAACGTTCGTCGGCCACGACACCGGGGGCGGCGTCGCACTTATTCTCGGGATCGAGCACGCGGAGCGGGTGACCCGCCTGGTCCTGACAAACGCCGTGGCCTATGACTCTTGGCCCATTCAGGACATGATCGCTCTGGGAGACCCGCAGTGGCGACACAAACCCGCAGGGGAGGTGGCGGCATTTATCGCTCGAGGGCTTCCTGACGGGATCTTCCACGCGGACCGCATGACCCCCGAGTTCGCCACCGGCATCGCTGCGCCGTACCAGGACGAGGACGGCGCGCTGAGCCTCATCCGCAACGCAAGTGCGCTCAACACCAACCACACGATGGCGCTCGTCGACCGCCACCGCTGCATCACCGCGCCCACCCTTGTGCTGTGGGGGGTGCACGACCCCTGGCAACCAGTGTCCGACGGCGAACATCTGGCCAGTGACATCCCAGCCGCACAGCTAAAGCGGATCGAGGCGTCGCACTGGATTCCGCACGACGCGCCCGAGGAGTTCTCGACAGCGATACTCGAGTTTCTCACCGCCACACCGACGGCTCCCGGGCAGAGGCGAGCCGACGAGGGAGACGGGTGAAGGTTCTCGCCGTCAACGCCAGTCCCCGGCGCGATGGCAATTCCGCCCTCCTGGTCCAAGCCGCGGTGCGCGGTGCCCAGAGCTCAGGCCACAACGTCACGCTGCTGCAGCTCGACGAGTTCGTTGAAGGATCCTTGCGTGACTGCCGGAGCTGCCGAGGTCCCGACGGCGGCTGCAGCATCCCCGACGACTACGAGCGACTGCTGATCGACCACGTGCTTCCTGCCCAAGGTCTCATCGTCGCCACGCCTCTGTACTGGTATGGGATGAGCGGCCGGCTCAAAACCGCCCTGGACCGGCTGTTCTGCTACATGTCCCCGGGCTACCGGCAGTCCGACTCCGTGCTCGCGGGCCTGCCCGGCAAGCGTATCGGCGTGCTCATCGCCTGCGAGGAAAGTTATCAGGGCGCCACGCTCGGTCTGCGAGCCCAGTTACAGGAGCTGACCCGTTATCTCAAGCAGGACCTCGTCAACATCGTTGTAGGAGTGGGCAACAGTCGGGGCGACGTCTCGCTAGACCCGAATGATCCCCTCGCAGCCGCTGAGGACCTCGGGCGTCGTCTGTTCACAGCCCGCGTTGCCGACTACTGCTTCGACACGCCCCGTGGCCACTCGGTCTGGACGCCGGATTGACTGTCGGCGTCGCGCCTCGGAGCTACCCTGCAACAGCCACTAGCATCGACTACACTTCCCGGCGCAGCGTCGACGCCCGCTCGTGTAGCCGCGTCGGGATGTCGATGTGTCGCGGCTCGGCGTCAGGGTCCGCCGCCAACTCGAGCAGCGCCTCCACGGCCCGGCGTCCAATGTTGCGCGGGTTTAAGTGCATGCCCGTCACCTGTGGCGTCGTGAGTTGAAGCGCTGAACTGTCTACGGCGCTGCACACGCCCAGCTCCTGTGGAACGGCAAGGGCGTGCCGCTGCGCTTCGTGCAGCACACCGAGTGCTAGCTCCTCTGAGCTGGCGTAGACCGCGTCCGGTCGTGGCGATCGGCCGAGCAGCGACCTGAGCGCTCGCGCCGCGCCGTCCTCCGAGGGCGCCTCACCCACCTGAACGACGGCCTCGTCCATACCGTGCGACGCCGTCCAGGCTCGGTAGGCCATGAGCATGTCGACGACGTAAGAGCGCGAGGTATTAGTGATGACCAGAGCGGGTCGCTCGAAACCCTGCTGCTCAAGGTGATCCAGCATCGTTACAGCCGCGGACCGGTGGTCGTTGTCGACCACCGACCTCATCTGTTCTCCAGTCGTGGGACGACCCGTGGTGACCATCGGTCTGCGGTGGTGCCATTTCCCACGGAACAGCGGTTCGTCCCCACACGGGTCAACGACAATGACGCCGTCCACAGCGAACTCGTCGAGGCTCGTGGCATCGACGTTGGGCGGGGTGAGGATAAGTGCGTATCCCTGGTCCGCCGCCGCTTCGGCCGCGCCGTTGAGCAGGTCAAGGAAATAATCCGATCGTGGAATGAGAATCCCCGTGCTGCTCGACTCCGTGAAACTGGCTACCTGGATCGCGACGGTCCGGCTCTTGCGGGTCACCAGTTGTTGCGCGTGGATGTTCGGGCGGTACGCCAAGTCGATGGCGGTCTGCGTCACACGTCGCCGGGTGTCCTCGGCGACCCGACCACGCCCGCTCAGGACGTGCGAAACCGTGGTGATCGAAACGCCAGCTGCCTCTGCCACATCTCGGATGGTGGCTGACATTTCGTCCCCAGTCCCTCACAAGCGCCTTTTCGGGAAAGAGTACCGCCCCGCCCGGTACAGCTCTGTCGGGCCACGGTCACGCATGCACTGACGGTGCCCGCGCGGTATGGGACAGTTGGCTTCGCACCCCCGGCCCGATAAGAAGTTGAATGGGGGGCTGGCTGGAGATCCCCTCGGCTACCGCGTCGCCATTCCGGCCGACCTCTCGAAAGTCAGAGCTACGCGAACGCAATCATCTGCCTGTCAGCGCGCCCGCCCTCGGTGCGTACATGATGATCGAGACACCGACGAGGCACACAACGGCCCCGCAGATGTCGTACCGATCGGGTCGGAAACCATCAGCAACCATTCCCCAGAGCAGGCTGCCAACAACAAAGATTCCGCCGTAGGCCGCAAGGATGCGCCCGAAGTGGTCGTCTGGTTGCAGCGTGGCGACGAAGCCGTAGCAACCGAGTGCAACGACTCCCAGGGCCAGGAATGCAACCCCACGATGCTCGCGTACGCCCTGCCAGATCAGCCAGGCTCCACCAATCTCAGCGACGGCAGCAAGCAGGAAAAGCACAAGAGAGCGCGCGACAGTCATGCTCCCATCATGCCGCAAACCGACACACCGGCTAGCTGACGATCGTGGATGAGCACAGCAAAGTGGTGCTCACCGAGCTCACCACGTCGCTAGCCGCCGCCAGGATCACCAGCCGGCGCCGCACGTGGCTCGCGGACGCCGGGTACTTCAGCGAGGGCAACGTCACCGCCGCCATACACCTCAGGTACCAGATGGTCCAGGACTCTGGTGATGCCCCTCATCATAAAGCTGGCTCCACCTGGACAACACACCCGTGCGCCGGACCCCGGGTCAGCCTGGCAGGACGCCGGCGGGCCCGGTCTGTTGGTCCAGCCCGCTAAGGACGGCAACGCGGTGAGGTCAGACCTCAAGTGCAACTTGATCTACCTGGCCAAGCCCCCTGGATCGCGTCTCGGCCCAGGCGCGAGCCGCCCACCACGTCGTCAACATCATCAACGATCCCCTGGAGCTCCGATGACCATCATGGATTCGGCGCGGGAAGGGCAAGCCCTCGACAGCCGAAAGCAAGCGACTCGAGTGGCTGTTGGCCAGGCCCGTGATTGAGACGAAATCGCAGGTCACCACGCTGACCAGACCGGCGCCATCCAACGTGACGACGAACCGTCGTCAGCCAGCGTGACGCGAAGCCCGACCATCCTCGTCATCCAGGGAGACGCTCAACACTGCTCTCATCCAACTCGCTCACTGCAGATCGTCGAAGTTGATCGGCTGGCGACCTAGGACACGGCGTCGAGCTCGATTACCGCAACGAGCTG
>JANLPD010000088.1:0-2880 GCA_031367045.1 Frankiales bacterium
GGGGACTGCCCCCGGCGGGCTGCGGGGCGCCGCCCTCCTACCGTTTCGCGTTCGTACGGGGGCGAACACCGGGATCCTTGGCGGGTAGGGGGATCCGCACGACGAATGAGGCACCCGAGCGCCCGTCCGTACGGTCCTGAACGTGGACGTCGCCGCCGTGGCTGTGGGCGATCTGGCGGGCGATTGCCAGACCCAGGCCAGTGCCGCCGCCAGCACGATGACGGGAACGGTCCTGCTCGAGGCGGGTAAAGCGTTCAAAGACACGAACGCGCTCGTGCGGGGGAAGGCCTGGTCCATCGTCGGTGATCGTCAGTACCGCCGAATTCTGGCGGCAGGTGAGGCTGAGGATGATCGACGTGCGGGCATGCGTAAGAGCGTTGTCACCCAGGTTGCGCAGCAACCTGGTGAGATCTCTGGCCGATCCTTCGACGGCAGCAGCGTCGGGCCCGACGACCTCGATGTGTGCCCGCTGCAGGCGACGGAGACGGTCGGCTTCGGCCAGCAGGAGCTCATCGAGATCGACCCGTGCAGAGCCGCGGCCCAACCTGCCCTCATCGGAGCGGGCAAGGAACAGAAGGTCGTCGATGAGCTCAGCCATCCGCTCTGCCTGCTGCTGAACACGTCTGAGGACCTGAACAGGCGCCGTCTGGGCCGGGTAGGCGAGGGCGACATCTACCTGGGCGCGCAGAGCGGACAGCGGGCTCTTCAACTCGTGGGAGGCATCTCCGACGAAGCGTTGCTGGCGGATGGCAGAAGCCTGAAGGCGCGCGAGCATCGCGTTCATCGTCACCGCCAGCCTGGCAAGCTCGTCTCGGCTGCGGGGGACAGGCACCCGCTGCTGAAGGTCGGCTCCTCCGATCGCATCGGCGCGTTCCCTGATGCGCTCCACGGGGCGTAGGGCGCGTCCGACGGCAGCCCAGATCACGACAGACACCACGAGCAGAAGGGCGGGAAGGCCAAGCACAAGAACGCCGACAAGGCGATCGGTGGTGGTTCGGACCCCGCGCAACGAGTTGGCTACGTAGACCCAGCCAGGTCCTTCGGTGAGGTCCACGGGCACTGCAACGACCCGGAAAGAGTCGCCAGAGCGGCCGATGGGAAGTCCCGTTAGGGTTTGTGACACGGATCGGCGGGTCGAGGGTGATGGCGACAGCGAAGCCGACTCGCCTTGGATGTTCCCGCTGGAAGCCAGGACGATCCCGGCAGGCCCGACGACCTGAACGACGGAGCTGTCCTCGCTCGTGCTGGCGACAATTCCAGGCAGCCGCGCGGTGCCGGCGAGGACGGCAACGTCGCGTGCGCGTGCCAACGCGGTGCTGTCCAGGCTGCTGATCAGCGAGCGCTCGACGAGCGTGACGAGCAGAAAGCCGCTGATCGTGAGGGCCGCTGCGACAACTGCTGTGGCCGTGAGCGTCGCGCTCAGGCGGACACCGACCCGGCTCCGCCCGACATGGTCACCCTCGGGTGCGCTCATTTGTCGGTGATCTGCTTGTCGATCGTTCGGTCGACCAGCCGGTACCCGGCACCGCGGACGGTCTCGATGGTCCGGCCGGCCAAAGGATGATCGAGTTTCTTGCGCAAATAGCCGATGTACACCTCCACGATGTTGGACTCGGGCCCCACATCAGCGTCCCAGACATGCTCGGTTATCTGGGTCCTGCTCACTACCTGGCCCTTGCGTCGGAAGAGAAACTCTGCGAGCGCGTACTCCCGTGCGGTGAGGATGATCTCCTCTGCGCCGCGCCAGCATCGCCGGGACCCAGGGTCCAGCTGCAGGTCACCAGCGGTGAGTACGGGCGAGCGATCCACCGGAGCGCGGCGCAGGAGTGCGCGTAGGTGGGCGAGAAGAACCACGAAGGAGAATGGCTTCGACAAGAAGTCGTCGGCGCCGAGGTCGAGCGCGTCCGCCTCGTCGTACTCGCCGTCCTTCGCGCTCAGCATCAGGACCGGCACCGTTCCGCCGCCCCGGCGCAACTGACGACACAACTCGTACCCGGACATCCCGGGAAGCAAGATATCAAGGATGATCACGTCATAGGTGTTCTCCTGGGCCATCCACAGACCATCGATGCCGTTGTCGGCAATCTGGGTGACGAAGCCCTCGACGGCCAAGCCGCGCGCAACCGCGTCAGCGATGGCGTCTTCGTCTTCGACGATCAGCACCTTCACCGTGAGCTCCCTCGCCGGCACCGTTGGCGACACTCGTCTTCGCGGCTGGCGTCTTGAGTCTGCACTCCGGACCTGAGCGCAACCAAAGAGCGAACAACCGACCCCGCTGGTGCGCTGTCCAGCCGCCCGGGCGCCGCGGGCAAGGCTCTCATCGCGCTCTTAGGTGTACCGGCGAGAGTCCTGATGTCCGCACCACCAGCATCCCTTGAAGGAGACGCTCTGATGAACAAGATCAAGCTCGCGATTGTCGCAGTCACGACGCTGGGGCTCGGCGTCGCCGGCGTCGGCACCGCTTTCGCCGGGCAGCCAACCTCGACCGCCCCGACGAAGGCACCCGCCGCGACCGCCCCCCAGGTCGACACCGACACGGTGCAGCAGGGAGACCAGACGACGCCAGACCTACCGGGCGCCGCCGATGCAACCGAGACTGTGATCAGCGGCACGTCCGCTGCGACCAAGGCAGCGCCCAAGGGAACTTCTGGCGCCGCGTCGGAGTCGGCAAGCAGCGAGTCCGGCGTCTCTGACGGAAACGACGGCGGTCACCAGGACGCCGAGGGTATTGACGTCAACCACCAGGGCGACGCCAACGAGAAGTAGACCCCTGCTGACCCGACGGGCCCGACCCACCGGGGCGGGGCCCGGGCGCAGCCCGCCCCGCGCCCGCTGGCGGGCCCGATCAATCTGCCACCCAGGCCCCGGAGCCGGGTGCCG
>JANLPD010000111.1:0-5410 GCA_031367045.1 Frankiales bacterium
GGTTGGAGACCGCCATCGCCACCTCCCCTCGCCAAGGCCCTGAGGCCCGAAGGCCGCCAGGCCACTCGAGCCAACGATGATCGCGGACGCCGCGTACTATGCGCCCACATCGGCGACCTGACCAGCCCCCGCCGCGAGAAGTTCGTGACTCGTGACCAGATGAGCGGCACGATGCATCGGCAGAGGACGTCACCGTCCGCGCAAGGGGGAAGTGTCATGACTGGTCGAGAGACGATCCGCATCCCGGGATCGGTCGGTATGCCGACCGATGAGCCCGACACGACGAGCGGTGCCGGCGACCTCACGCCCGAGCTGCTGGACTCCGACGAGTGGACCGACGCGATGCTCTCGGCGGCCGGCATCCCGGTGATAGAGGTGCCTTTCGTGTCGGTCGGTGGCGGCATCGGCTCGTTCGTGACGTCGGACTACCTGCGGATCTCGGGCGTCCCCAAGGAGCACATCCGCGTCCTGGGTAACAACGACCGGCCGTGGTCGACGTACGAGTACCTCACGCGCAACTCCCAGATCCCCCGCAAGGAGCGGCTGCGGTCGGACTCCGCGTCGACCCCGGACTGCATCTGGGGGTTTCCGAGCTATGCCGTCCGCGAGGCGCTCGCGGCCAAGGGCATCGCGGCCAAGCTCGCACCGCTCTGGAGCGTCGCCACCGAGCCGATCTTCGCCGACTACTACACGCCGCGGGCCGGACAGGCCTTCGACACCATGGAGCGCGAGGCCGAGCGGATCGGCTACTTCGACTTCTTCGTCAAGTGTCTGGTGCGGATGACCCGAAAACGCCTGGGTGGCGGCTACTTCACCATCGTCACCCCGCCGCCGGGGACCAGCCCGACCAAGCGTGTGGCGTACAAGAGCCGATGGGTCCACGTCGCAGTGGGCTATCCGGGGCTGAAGTTCCTCGACGACCTGCAGACCTACCGCACGACCTATCAGGACTACGCCCACGTCGTGAACGCCTACGAGGCACACGAGCACGTCTATGAGGAGCTGAAGCGCCGGCCGAGCACCATCATCTTGCGCGGCGGCGGGATCGTCGCCTCGCGGATCCTGCAGCGGACCATCGACGACCGCGATCTGCATGGCGCGCAAACGCAGATCATCCACGTCTTCCGCACCTACGTCACCGGATCGCACGGCCCGAGCATCTTCATGCGCCGCAAGGGCGGCGACGGCTGGGCCTACCAGGGATTCAACTACCCGAAGTCGGTGTGGGGCGGCCAGCTGAAGACCCGGATGAGCAAGCTGGAGGGCAAGGATCGGGCCGACCTCTACAAGACGATCGGCGGCACCAACACCCCGGTCCGCAAGAACTGGCAGGAGCAGCTCAAGCGCGGACGCAAGGAGGGCTGGTACAAGACCGTGACCGGTGAGGTCGACTCGGTCGTCCCCGCTGGGAGCGGTGGCACGATCACCCGCATCAAGACCAAGGACGGGCTGCTCGAGCTCAACGCGGCCTACATCATCGACGGCACCGGCCTGGAGGCCGACATCGCCGAGCACCGCCTGTTCGCCGACCTGCTCGCGCACAGCGGCGCGGGCCGCAACCCGATCGGCCGGCTCGACGTCGAGCGCACCTTCGAGATCCGGGGGACCAAGAGCGGCGACGGCCGGATGTACGCCTCCGGCACCGCGACGCTGGGCGGCTACTTCCCGGGCGTCGACACCTTCCTGGGCCTGCAGATCGCGGCGCAGGAGATCGGCGACGACCCCGCGCGGCAAGGATTCGGCAAGCGCATCGGACCCTTGCGCTCCACGACGCAGTGGCTCAAATGGGCCCGCGGCCGGAAGATCTGAAAGGACCTCGACGTGCTCCCCACCCTGTTCGGGCGGATCCAGACCCGCATCTTTGCGACCGCCCTCGTCGGCGGTCTCTGGGCCGTCATCATCGGCCCGCTGCTCCCCGGCTCCGGGACGACGAGCGAGAAATACCAGACGATGTACGGCGTACTGCTCATCGTCGGGGTGGTCGGCGTCCTGTGGGAGCTCGCCTACCACGGCCTCCAGCAGTTCCGCTGGGAGAAGGACTGGCCGACACTGTTCGGCCTCGTCACGGCTGTCAACGAGGGGGTCGTCGCGTATTTCGTCGCCCGCAGCGGGGTCCTGGCAGCGACCGAGAACATCAGTGTCAGCGCCTTTCTCGTCGGTTTCCTGACCGCCTGGCTGGTCATCTGGCTGTTCGTCAACGGTCCCATGCGCATCTTCAACGTCCACTGGCGCTTCAACGGCGGCCGGCTCGTCTGACGCACGACAAGGGAGATGTTGGGCATGGACTGGCAGAGCTGGCGTGTGCAGGTGGCCCCGGGCGACGGCGTGGTTTCCAGGACCGGTGGTTCGCTCCTGGTGGCCCGTCCGGACTCGCCGAGTCAGGAGGCGTTCCTGGACGAGTTGCTCGCCGCCCTCGAGCAGAACGCCGCGGCCCACGGCGCCGATCCGGGGCGGCGGCTGGCCCGCCGGACGGCTGGCCTGGTCGCCGCCGCCGAGCCCGATGACGTCCCGTGCTTCGGTCTGCTCTCGGCGACCACCGACGGCGTCGCCGCCCTGCTAGTGGGCGACGTCGAGCTCACCATCACCGGGCCCACCGGCATCGTCGAGACGGTGTCGGGTCGCGACGCGACCACCTGGGTGGACCGCCTGGTACGCGAGCCGTTCGACATGCTCGGCCTCAGTGTCACACCGGGCGCGACGCCGGACCCGCGGAGCCGGCTCGGCGACGGTGTCGTCCGCGGGGGCGGCCTGTCCCTGGGCGCAGCGCCGGTTCGAGCCACCCCACCCGTACCCGATCCGCTTCCTCCCGAGGCCCTTCCCCCGGAGCCGGCCACGGACGCCATCGCCACCGGACCCCCCGTCGCCAGCGAGCCCGTAATGGCCGCCTCCCCTGTGCCACCGCCGGTCTCCCCGGTCGATAGCGGCGGGCGGGTGACTGCGGGCACACCGGTCGCCGGCTCGGCTGATTTCGTCTCCGTCTCGCTGTCCGAGCCGCTGCCCGCGAGCGAGCTGGTGCCGCTTCCCTCGATCGGCGCGCCGCCTGCTTCGGGCGGGGACCTCGCCGACCAGCATGGAGAGGAACGCGTGCAGGTCCAGGGAATCGTCTGCTCGCGCAACCATTTCAACGACCCGACGAGCATCTACTGCGCGACCTGCGGGATTTCGATGGTCCACCAGACGCACAACCTGGTGCCCGGGCCGAGGCCGCCCCTCGGTGTCCTCGTGGTCGACGACGGCTCGGTCTTCACCTTGAGCCATGACTACGTGGTTGGCCGGGAGCCTGAGAACGCCGACGACGTACAGGCCGGCCGGGCGCTACCCCTTCCGCTTGCCGACCCCGACCACACCCTGTCCCGGGTGCACGCCAAAGTCCTCCTGGAGGGCTGGGACGTCAAAGTTGTCGACGGGCGCTCCGCCAACGGGACGTTCCTGGCCAAGCAGGGCGAGACCGCATGGACGCGGCTCACTCCCGGTGAGCCGACGACGATCCAGCCGGGCACCCGGATCAGCCTGGGCGGCCGCAGCATCGTCTTCGATTCCCATCGCAAACTCTGACTGCCCGGCACTAGGTCAGGGCGCCGTCTCACGTCCCGCATTTCACAACGAGTACAGACAGCCGTTGGCAGATGACGCCAAGAGGTCTACGTTCGGCCGCATGACCGGGGGGTTGGTAGTACGAGCGGGTAGGCGGTCTCTGCTGGGCCTGTGCGCGTTTGTGCTGACAGTGGGGGTCACCGGCGTCGCCGGCGGCCTGGGCGGACCAGCCTGGGCGGCCGACGGGGTCGGTGTCGCCGTGAAGCTCAACACGCGCGATATCGCCACCGCTGACGCCAACAACCCGCTCCGGCTCACCCCGCAGGACGGGGTCGTGATCTCGGTCGAGGTGACCAACAACGGCACTGCCCCGGTCGACGTGCGCAACGTCAAGCTGGACAGCCAGGTCCTTGGCCTCGCCTTCTTCACCTACTCGACCCGGGTCGACCTCACCGTCCCGCCGGGAGGCACCGGCACCCGCACCTTTGCGTTGGACCTGTTCGACCTCGGCAGTCAGGCCACCGGGCTGCTCCCGGCGCGGGTCAGCCTGATCGACCCTGGGCGCAACACAATCGCCGAGCGGTCGCTCATCGTGGACGTACGAGGGAGCGCCTTCTCCGTCTACGGCGTCTTCGGCCTAGCCATCGCGGTCGTCTCGCTGCTGCTGCTCTTCGGGCTGGTGGCCCGGCTGGTGTCCAGACGGCTGCCGGACAACCGCTGGTCCAGGGCATGGCGTTTCCTGCTCCCGGGCGTGGGCCTCGGCCTGACGGCGACCCTCGCCGCGGGCATCGTCAGGGCCTTCGTGCCGTCGTCTCGGACTTCTGTGGTCTTGCTGGTCATCGGCGCAGCCGTCGGCTTCGTGGCCGGCTACCTCTCCCCGCAACCCGGTGACCGCGGCGACGAGGACTCCCTCGACGACCGCGACCTCGTCGTCGACGACGACAGCGGGAGCTCCACCGATGCCGGCCTCGGCCTGGTCGGCGTGGCCCGGTCAGCCGGCCCCACGACGCACAGGCCTGCGCACGCCAGCCCACCCGCTGGTGACAACGTCCGCACGACAACTGTCGGGGGCCAAGCGCCTCCGCCCGCCGCCCAGTGACGGACGCGTCGGCACTGGCCAGCGTGCTCCCTGCCTATGAGATCGGCGGTGAGCTCGGTCGCGGTGGCTTCGGCATCGTGGTCGCCGGCCGGCACCGGCAGCTGGGCCGACAGGTGGCGATCAAGGAGCTGCCGCCCCAGCTGGCTGCCGACGCAGGGGTTCGGGCCCGCTTCGTGACCGAGGCGCGGGTGCTGGCCTCGCTCGACCACCCGCACATCGTTCCCGTCTACGACTACGTAGAGCAGGACGGCCTGTGCCTGCTGGTGATGGAGAGCCTGCCCGGCGGCACGGTCTGGGAGGCGTTCCAGCAGAACGGTTACACGCCGCATACCGCCTGCGCTGTGGTGATGGTGTCGTGCGCCGGGCTGCACTACGCACACGAGCACGGTGTCCTGCACCGCGACGTCAAGCCGGAAAACCTGCTGTTCACCCAGTCCGGCCAACTCAAGGTGGCCGACTTCGGCATCGCCAAGGTGGTCGGCGGCAAGGACGCGCTCGCCACCACTGCCGGTGAGATTCTCGGAACCCCCGCTTACATGGCTCCCGAACAGGCCGAGGGCAAGGACCTCGGACCCGCCTCCGACATCTACGCTGCCGGCGTCATGCTGTACGAGCTGCTCGAAGACGTGCCGGTAGACGATGGCGATGCCGCCGCCCTCCTCGGAGAACGGCAGCACGCCGGAGAGCAGCTCGTACAGCATGACGCCGGCGGCGTAGATGTCGGAGCCGGGTCCTAGGTCCTTGCCCTCGGCCTGCTCGGGAGCCATGTAAGCGGGG
>JANLPD010000126.1:0-23667 GCA_031367045.1 Frankiales bacterium
ACTCGGCGGGTTGGAAGCGGCGAAGCCTGTTGCGTCCCTGTTGCGTGGGACCTCGGCCAGCCCCGGTCGACCACGGTCAACCTCGGCCAGCCGCCGGACCCGAATTCCTCAACGTTCCCAGGGGAAAGCGCCTCGAAGAGCCCGAACGGCGCCTGCACGAGATCCACGCTTTGGAGATCTACGACATCTGAGCACCTACCGCCTCTGACGCGCGCTTACGCAGGTCAGAGAGCCTCCGGGGCCACATCAGGGCCACACTGCGGGTCGTCAGCGCCGTTTCCGAGCCTCTCGAAGACGTCGTTGACGGCCCGCTTCGCCTTGTCCTGGGACTGCGGCATGAGGTGGGTGTAGGTCCGCAGAGTGAAGCCGGGGTCCGCGTGACCCAGGTACTCGGCTAGGGCGCGGATGTTTGTCCCCGCTTCGAGCTGCACGCTGGCGTAGAAGTGCCGACCGCTCTGCATCCCGTGCTCTCGCGTCGCAGGGATGCCGGCTGCGACCAGCGCAGGCTTCCAGACCGAGCGGTTGAGGTCCTCTCTCACGATGCCACCGATCTGCGATCACATGCCCTGTGAACGAGCGTTGAGAGCGCACATCACGGTGACCGCACCCCCGAACTCGGGGTCAGCCACACGAGATGCGCTCGCAGTGTCGCTGAGTAGTGACCGGCCTTACACGCTGGTGCCTTCGCGGCATCGGGGACATGCTGATGGGGTGACCACTCGGCGGTCGGTCCTCATCGGGCTGACGCTTGCGGCGCTGGTGGTCGCTTGCTCGTCTGCAGGTGCTCCGGCTACTGCCAAGAGAGAAGCGAGCCTCCCTGCCTCCCTGTCGTCGTGCAGCGGCGGGCAGAGCAACCCGAAGGCGCTCGGGGGCCTCACCGAACTTCAGGGAAGCGGCAGTGAGTCACTCTTCGCCTTGGTGTTCGCGCCCTACCCGCTACGCGGTACAAGCGCGACGGTGAAGATCGTCTGGCGGATGACCGGCACTGGGCCGTTGTCGCTGTGGGCAGTCAGCCCAACGGGTCACCGTGTGGCACCAGACTGGGGGCCGAAGCCGCACGACGGCAGCTCCTGGAACAAGCCAGGCGACGAGTGGGGCAGCGGCTTCCGGTTCGGGAGTCAGGGCTGTTGGACTGTGTATGCCATGCGGGGCAGCAAGACAGCGCAAGTCAAGGTCAGCGTCGTCGCCTGACGGCACGGTAGGTGCCGCTCCGTGCCCGCGGCACCGCTAAAGACGGTAGGTGCCGTTAGCCCAGAGCCGGCTCGAAGGCGAAGGACCCCACCGGGGCCACCGTGGGGCCACACAACGCCGACAATGGCTGAAAGGTGCTGGCAGCTACTAGGCACCCGTTCGCGCAGGTCAGCCGCGTCGTCCTCGCATCAGCGCAGGTCAGCGTTCCGGGCCACCAACTTCTACGACATCTAGGCGGTCGGGGCCTGCGCCCTGTGGATATCGCGATTTCAGGCCTTTGAACTGCGGTTTTAGATGAACCTCTAGTTTCCGCAGGTGTCCGTTTCAGTCCGTATTTCTGCGGACTGAGAGCGGACTGAGCAAGATCATGTGGGCTAAATGCGGACTGATCGAGAGCCCTCTCCCAAGCCGTGGGAGAGGGCCCTCGACCGCTCTCACGTCGCCTCGGCCCAGAGTCGTGGTCCAAGCCCTATCGTCCGCACATGCCTCTCTGGCGCCGCCCCAAGACCACGCAGCCCACCGTGGGTCAGATGCCAACAACCGTCCCAGTGGGGGCCGGCCTTCGACCAGGTGCTGCGCCCAGGGGCCGTTGTTGCCAGCCATTGCGAGGCGCTTGAAGCTGGGTCGGCGGCGATCATCGTCCACGTGGCGTCCGAGAACGACACCCTGTTTCCAAGTACTGCCAGCGTGCTGGAGCTGGACTGGTCCGGATCCACCCGTCCGACCATCGACGACGTGGCAAGCGCGGCTCCGCTTCGGCTCACCCACCACGACCACACCGGCCGGCTCTCGTACTGCAGGCACGAGGCCAAGCTTCCGCGGAACTACAAGGTGATCGGGGAACTCCCGGTCCCGGAACTGGAACGGTCCAACAGCTTCACGCCTCGCTGGACAGTCGGCCAACAGCTCGCAAGGCAGCGCCGCTGGGATGCAGGAGAGCGCTCCGAGGACGAACGGGCTGTCCGATGCACCGCAGAAGAGTTCGCGGCGATGGGCTTGCCCAGGGCTCAGTCCGGCTCGACCCCGCTCTGCGTGACGAGACGATCAAGCGCGCCGACGCTGATGGCGTGACGGTGTCGGAGGTCGTGCGGCGGGCCCTTTGCGAGTACCTCCGAAGCGCATGACCATGAGCAGCACTGCTGCCTCCGCTTCAGCAGACCGAAGCCTCGCGGCCTGATATGCCCTCTGGGCACCCGGTCCTCGAACCGACCAACGACCTCCTGTCGACGTGAATCTCCACCGATCCTTCACAAGTCCTGCGACTGGTCACCACAGTTGGCCTCTACTGTCGCCGGCATGAGTCAACGCCGGGTGCTCGTGGTCGACGATGACCCGACCATCGGCGACTCGGTCGCCGTCCGGCTGCGCGCTGAGGGCTTCGACGTCCAGATCGCAGCAGACGGTCCCGGAGCCGTCGCCGCCTGCCGGACCGGCCAGCCCGACCTGGTCGTCCTGGACGTCATGCTGCCCGGCTTCGACGGCTTGGAGGTCTGCCGACGTATCCAGGCCGATCGACCCGTCCCCGTCTTGATGCTGACGGCCCGCGCCGAGGAAACCGACCTGCTCGTCGGGCTCGGCGTCGGCGCGGACGACTACCTCACCAAGCCGTTCAGCATGCGCGAGCTCGTCGCCCGAGTGCACGCGCTGCTCCGCCGTACCGACCGTGCTTCCGAGCTCACCGGATCGGCCGCCGCGCTAGTGGTGCTTGGCGAGGTGCAGCTTGACCTCGGCGAGCGGCGGGTCCGCCGCGGCGCCGACGAGGTGCACCTGACGCGCACGGAGTTCGACCTGCTGGCCTACCTAGCTGCCCGGCCGCGGGCTGCCGTGGGGCGTGAGGTGCTGCTGGCAGAACTGTGGGGTTGGGGCGATGACGCCAGCAGCCGCACCGTCGACAGCCACATCAAGGCGCTGCGACGCAAGCTCGGCAGCGAGCTGATCCGAACCGTGCACGGCGTCGGGTACGCCCTCGAGGTCCCCCGGTGAAGCGGCTCCTCGAGCGGATGCCACGACCGCTGGACCCGATGAGGTCCTTCAAGGTCAAGGTCGCGCTCCTGGTCGGCCTGTCGCTCGTGGCAAGCAGCGTCGCGTTCTGGGTGGGCTCGAGCTGGCCCTTCCGGTACGCCCTGCTCACCGCGCTCGTCGTCGCCCTGCTCGTGACCCAGTTCCTCGCGCACGGGATGACCTCACCGCTGCGCGAGATGACCGCCGCGGCGCGGGCCATGGCCCGCGGCGACTACCAGCGTCAAGTGCGAGCCACCTCCCGCGATGAAGTCGGCGAGCTCGCCGTGGCCTTCAACCAGATGTCCACGGACCTCGCCGCGGTCGACCGGCACCAACGCGAGCTGATCGCGAACGTGTCCCACGAGCTCCGTACCCCGATCGCGGCCTTGCAGGCGGTGCTGGAGAACGTCGTGGACGGAGTCACGCCACCCGACGACGCGACGATGCGCACCGCGCTCAACCAGACACAGCGGCTCGGGAACCTCGTCGCGGAACTGCTGGACCTGTCCCGGCTCGATCGCGGAGCACTCCCCCTGTCCCGGAAAGTGTTCGCCGTCCAGCCGTTCCTCGCCAATGTCGTTGATCAGGCCCGCCACGCCGACGTAAGATTCGAGGTCTCACCACCGGATCTGACCGCCGATGCCGACCCAGCTCGGCTCCACCAGGTCGTCGCGAACCTCCTCGACAACGCCGCCCGGCACAGCCCAACCGGGGGCGACATCCTCGTGCACGCACGCCAGCTCGGGCCCCAGGGCGGGCTGCTGCTCGAGGTCACGGACCAGGGCCCAGGAATCGAGTCGTCCGATCGGTCCCGGGTCTTCGAACGGTTCACCCGTGGTGGCTCCGACGACGGGGGCACCGGACTCGGACTCGCGATCGCCCGCTGGGCGGTCGAGCTGCACAGCGGCAGCATCGCCGTCGTAGGCGACCCTCCGGGCTGCCGCGTCCAAGTGAAGCTTCCACCCGGCTAAACCCTTTCCCACCCATGTACGGCGCCGCGCCCGCGGTGCCGCGACCTCCCCTGCTCATCCTCAGGAGGACCCGTGTCCGCAGAACCCCTACCGGCGGTCGCTCCCTCGTGGCTGGCGCGCCTCTGGCCGACCGAGAACGACACCGCTGCCAGCCCAGCAGTTCTCGCAGCTTCCCTGTTGGTGGGCGTTCTGGCTGCCTTAACCCTCCGGCCGCAGGTTGCGGGATCGGCCTACTTCGTCGCCGGGGTTGGCGTCTTGGCTGTTGCGCTCGGCGGCCGAGCTGGCCGCCTCACCAGCCCGCAGCTGGGGGCGGCCGTCATCACCGTCGCCCTTCTCGGCGTGGTGATCCTCCGCAGCGCCTCCTGGCTGGTCGTCCTCTGCCTACTCGCCGCGTGGGTCGTCGGCACTCTGGCTCTGGTCGGAGGGCGGACCTGGACCGGTCTGGTCGTTGGTTCCGTTGCCAGCGGCTTGGTGCCGGCGCGGGCGGCTCGGTGGGTCAAGCGGACCCTTGCCAGGGTTCGGCTGCCCGGCCTCCGGTCCAGGCGCGTCTGGCTGGTCGTGGCCGTCACCGCCGGGCTGCTTGCCATCTTCGGTGCACTCTTCGCGACGGCGGACCCTGCGTATGGGGCACTCCTGAGTGGCGCCCTTCCTTCCGTGAACATCCCGGACACTCTGCGCCGACTCATCGTCCTCGGCGCCGTCACCGGGGGCGCGATCCTTGCGGCCTACCTGGCCCACCAACCACCGACCACCGACGCGCTGGCACCGCCCTCAGGACGGCCGGTTCGGCGATGGGAGTGGACGGTGCCGCTGGTGGTACTCGACCTGCTCTTCCTCAGCTTCGTCCTGGTACAACTGAACGTAATCTTCGGCGGCCGCTCCCATGTGCTGACAACCGACGGCCTGACCTACGCGCAGTACGCCCGGCAAGGGTTCTGGCAGCTGCTCGTCGTCACCGTGCTGACCCTCGCGGTCGTCGCCATCGCCGCGCGCACAGCACCCAAGACGACTGCGTCCGACCTCCTGGTCGTCCGACTGCTCCTGGCACTGCTCTGCCTCCTGGCCCTGGTGGTCGTTGCCTCCGCCATCCACCGCATGTCGCTCTACGAGCAGGAGTACGGCTTCACCCGTCTCCGGCTCTTCGTCGACACGGTCGAGCTCGCCCTCGGCGGCACCTTCCTCCTACTGCTGGCGGCCGGCGTGCGAATGACCAACACCTGGCTGCCGCGCGCTGTCGTGGCTCTCGCCGCACTCGCATTGCTTGCTCTCGCTGCAGTCAACCCCGACGCGTACATCGCCAATCACAACGTGACCCGATACGAGCAGACGGGCCGCGTCGATGTCGGCTACCTCGCAACGCTGTCCGCCGATGCTGTGCCCGCTCTGGTACGCCTGCCAGCCGATCTGCGCGCCTGCGCGCTCGTGCGACTGGCTTCGGACCTTCGGGACAGCACGGATCCCTGGTACGACATCAACCTGGCCAGGACACACGCCAGCGCGCTGCTGAGAACCCAACCGACCCTGGTTTGCGGATCGTCCTCGGCCCGTGAATGACCTGACTCGCCTCCGCAGCGAAGTCTTTTCCAGGACCGTTTCTGGAACCAAACAGTTAGCGATCACGAAGGTCCGTTGCCGCGGCGTGTCCAAGCTGGTCGCGGACGCTGAGAACGGCCAAGCGACCATCCTGCGCCGGCAGGCCGAGCTGGTCGCGGCAGTCATCAGCTACCAGGAACTGCAGCACCTCCAGTCCCCGGAGAGTGTCGCCCACTGGGCGACAGCCCGGTACGCCGATCGCTTGCCACGATTCTCGACGAACTCGGCAAGCGCAAAGGGCCGGACGGCGAACCCTGCAGCGCAGACACCAGAGCGGCCAGCTGCGGGAGGCTGCGCTGACGGGCTCACCGCGAGCCCAAGGTGTGCATGATCAGGGCCGCTGATCACGGTTTCGGACCCTGTGGTGCCCGCGATCAGCGGCCCTGATCATGCGGCCGACGTCACCAAACCAGGGGCTGACATGACCGACGCGACGTGCCGCCCCCCGTGAGCCGTGGGCCGTCGGTCAGCTACCAGACCGACTCGGACTCTCGCGTCTCTGAGGACCGGAGCTGGTACGGCACGGAGGTCACCATCACGCCGGCCTTGTACAGCAACCGACCTTTGAGCCGCAGAGCGCTCTGGTTGTGGAGCAGCTGCTCCCACCACCGGCCGACGACGTACTCCGGGATATAGACGGTGACGACGTCGCGCGGGCTCTGCCGCCGGATGTTGTCGATGTAGTCCAGGACCGGCCGGGTGATCTCGCGAAACGGCGAGGCGATGATCGTGAGGGGTACCGAGATCCCACGGGCGTCCCATTCGTCGACGAGCCGCCGGGTGTCGTCCTCGTCGACGGACACGGTCAGCGCGGTGAGATCGTGCGGCCGGGTGGCCTTTGCGTAGGCAAGCGCCCGCAGTGCGGGTGCATGGACCTTGGAGACCAGGACCACAGCGTGGTTGCGACTGGGCAACGGCACGCCGCCCGGGGCCGGCTCCAACTCGGTGGCGACGGCGTCGTAGTGCCTTCGGACGGCGCGCATCAGGAAGAAGATGACGAGCATCGCGGCGATGGCAAGGTAGGCGCCGGCGAGGAACTTGTAGCGGACGACGATGACGAGCACCAGGCCGGTGATCGCAGCGCCGGTCCCGTTGATCACCTGCGAGCGGCGGATGCCGCTGCGCCGGGTGGCGTCGCTGGTCTTCGCGAGCTCTTTCTTCCAGTGCCTGACCATGCCGAACTGCGACAGCGTGAAAGAGGTGAACACGCCGATGATGTAGAGGTGGATGAGCTTTTCGATGTTGGCGTTGAAGCCGATGATGAGGGCCACCGAGATCGCGGCGAGCAGCACGATGCCGTTGCTGTAGGCCAGCCGGTCACCTCGGTTGTGCAGCTGGCGCGGCAGGAAGCGGTCCCTGGCCAGGATGGACGCCAGGGTCGGGAAGCCGTTGAAGGCGGTGTTGGCGGCCAGGATCAAGATGCCGGCGGTCGATGCCTGGAAGGCGTAGAACAGCAAGGACCGGCCCCACATACCTTCGGCTATCTGGCTGATGACAGAAGGATTTCCGTCTGGGTAGGCACGGGCGTGGCTCGCGATGGCGAGGGCGGTGATGCCGGAGAACATCGAGATGGCGAGCGCGCCCATGATGACCAGCGTGGTTGCGGCGTTCTTGCTCTTGGGTGGCTTGAAGGCGGGCACCCCGTTGCTGATCGCCTCCACCCCGGTGAGCGCCGTGCAGCCGCTGGCGAACGCACGAAGGCACAGGAGCAGGGTCAGCACTCCGCCAACGGCGGTCGTCTTCTGCAGGGGCAGATTCGCGCTGGGAGCGTTCGGAACGCCATCGGTGAACGCGTGGTAGGCGCCGGTGGCGAGGAGCACGAACGTGAGGACCACGAAGGCGTAGGTGGGAAACGCGAAGGCCGTCCCCGACTCCCTGACCCCCCGCAGGTTGACCAGCGCCAGCAGCACGACGGCTCCCACCGAGAGCTCTACGGCGTACGGCGCCAGCGAGGTGACCGCTGAGGTGATCGCGACGACGCCAGAGACGATCGAGACCGCGACCGTCATGACGTAATCGACTAGCAGCGCCGCAGCCGCCGTCAGGGCCGCCCTTTCCCCGAGGTTTTCCTTGCTGACGATGTAGGCGCCGCCACCACTCGGGTAGGCGAAGCAGGTCTGGCGGTAGGAGGCGACGACCACGGCGAGCAGGAGGGCGACGGCAACGGCGATCGGCGCGGCGAGCCCGAGGAACGACGCCGCGCCGGCAGTGCCGAGCACCAGGACGATCTGCTCCGTGGCGTAGGCGACTGAGGAGATCGGGTCGGAGCAGAACACCGGGAGCGCGATCTTCTTGGGCAGCAGCGTCTCGCCGAGGCGGTTGCTGGCGATGGCACGCCCGATGAACAGGCGCTTGGCAAGGTCGGTGGTGGCAGACACGACGCTCCTACTGGTCGGCCGGCCGGCCGGCCCGAGATCTTGTCCATGGCAGCAGCAGTGGACGAGCCCAGCATCGCGGCGACGTGGCGACTCGCGGCCAGGTCTTTACGTGATCTTCACGCCGGGAGCCCGGATCTTGACGGTCAGGCAAGGACGAGGGCGAGCGCGAACCCGTCGTAGCCCTTGCTGCCGACGGTCTGCAGAGCGGTCGCGCTCACCCGCGGCTCGGCGGCCATCGCGGCGAGCACCGCACGGGTGCCGAGCACCCCGGGATCGGTGCTGGCGCCCTCCGCCACCGCCCCGTCACGGACGACGTTGTCGACTACGACGAGGCTGCCCGGCCGGGTCAGGCGCATCGCCCAGCGGAAGTAGTCGGGGTTGCTCGGCTTGTCAGCGTCGATGAAGACGAGGTCGAAAGGCTCCTCGTCAACGAGGGCGGGCAGCAGGTCCACCGCGCGCCCGACCCGGACCTCGACCCGGTCGGCCACACCGGCGCGCTCGAGGTTGGCCCTCGCCACATCCGCGTAACCAGGGTCCAGCTCGAGGGTGACGAGCCGCCCGTCGGCCGGCAGCGCCCGAGCCATCCAGATCGTGCTGTAGCCACCGAGCGTCCCGACCTCCAAGATCCGCCTGGCGCCTCTGCTCAGCGCGAGCAACTGCAGCAACTTGCCCTGGTTGGGCGCGACGCTGATGGCGGGCAGGCCGGCCGCCGCGCTGTCCGCCAGAGCGGCCTCCAGCGCCGGGTCCGGGGGCACGAGCGTCTCGACCAGGTAGCGGTCGACATCGGCCCACTGCTGTTGGCTAGACATGCACCGACCCTAAGCCTTTGCACCCGGACAGCTACCCCGTGGCCGCAGGCTGCTTCCGAGCACGACCTCGCCGGCGCCGGACAGCTCCAGCTCGACCGCGTCCCCGTCCCGACGCAGACAGGCTGGCCCCTGCACGGACAACCATGGCGACCAGCGGACAGCGACGGCCGACGTGCCCGGACCCGTCGCCCGCAGGTGCAGCGTCGTGCGATCGGCCCCTTGGACCTCGACGGGGCCGTCGGCGAGGGGACGCGTCCCGAGGACCCGCCACACGGTCCAGGTCCCGTCCGTCCAGACCTCCTGCAGCCCGGGCACCCGACCGGCCAGCAGCAGGTCGCGCTCCGGGCGTCCCGCCGCGTCCGTCAGGGCGCTCGGCGCAAGTGCCACCGCGTCGACAGCGTTAGCGGCCAGCCAGGCCCGAAAGTCCTGGGGGGACAAGGAATCGCGGTAGAAGAGCCGGTTGCGCTCCGCGTCGACCTGCCGCGACCACCCGCGTGCCAGCGGGACCGCTGGCGCGACCTCGGAAGCCTCCACGTGGTTGCGCAACGGCACCACCTCGACGCGGTGCACCCGAAGGTCCGCCAAGGCGCGCACCAGGGTCGCGGTCTGCGGTGGGTCCGTGGCCCTCAGGTCAGCCCGGAGCGGTCCGCTCTGCCAGTCCAGCAGGATCAGGGCCAGCGGCAGGACGAGCAGGCGAGGGGTGCGGACCAGGGCGACCAGCAGCGGCGCTGCGAAGAGCACGGCCAGCCGCGTGATGTTGCTGCCGAACGGGTCCTGCGTGGCGAGCAGCCCGACCACCGCGACGCCGTACAGCCCGGCCGCGACCCGCACGACGGGCACTGCCCGGGCGAGAAGCAGCAGCCCGAGCGCGGCGTACAGCGGGTAGCGGACGTCGTCAGCGCGGTAGGGCTGGATCCCCGCCGTCGGGAAGGTGAGCGCGACGGCAAGGACAGGCGCGCTCGCGGCCAGCCCCAGTGGCCAGCCGCCCGGTCGGCGACAGAGCACCAGCGCGGTCGCGGCGAGCCCCAGAAAGGCTGCGGCCACCGGGCTGAGCAGAGCCGTGAGGACCGCCCACAGGACCGTCGTCCGGCGACGAGGCAGCGCCAGCAGGGCGGCCAGCCCGGTCGCTAGCCCGAGTGCGAAGGTGGTGCGGCCCGAGACGACGTCAGCGGTACAGAAGACGGCCCCGAGCACCGCACCGGACCAGGGGCGGGCGCTGTCGCGGAGCAGACGGGCCAGCAGCACCGAACCAGCAACAGCGGCGAGCAGGCCACAAAGCCCGACCCCGAGCAGGCCCATCACGAGCGGGGACAGGACGCTGTAGGCGTACGGGTGGATGCCGCCGTACCAGGAGAGGTCGACGGGTGTGAACGGGTGGGCCAGGGCAAAGGATGCGCGGGCCTGCTGGGCCGCCGTGTCCGTGCCGGTCGGGAAGATCAGGAGCAGGTGCAGTCCCCCGAGTAGCAGGGCGAGCAGGCCGGCCGCCCACTCCGGGCGGGTCAGGTGCCGGAGGACGGTCCGGCCCCCTTGGCCGGGCCCTTCTTGGCCGGCGCCTTCGTCGCCGGGGCGGTGCCGGCTGGCGGCTTGCGGGCCGGGGCCTTGCGCGCGGGTACCTTCGCCGCCCCCGTGATGGGCTCGTCAGCTGCCGGCAGGGGACGGTCGTCCGCGAGGAAGTCGCGCAACACCGACAGGACGATATCGGGCGCCTCCTCGATGACGAAGTGGCCCGCACCGGGCACCGTGACCATCGCGCACCCGGGGCCCAGGTCACGCACGACCGACTCCCCCGTCGCCACGGGCAGCACCGGATCAGCGGCACCCCACAGGACCAGACACTGCTCGACCTTCACCCGGGGCGGTCCGGCCGGCGCCGGCCGGCCGGCCAGCAGGGCGGCCAGCTTGGGCCGGACCGCCGCCCGGTAGTAGCCGAGCATGGCGGCGACTCGCTGCGGGTCGCCGTAGGCGGCGGCGTACTCGGCGCAGACCTCCGGGTCGAGTGGCGTCTTCGCCCGCCAGGCGACCTTGAACATCAGCTCGACGATCTGCGGGCCGCCGAGCCGGAAGACCAGCTCGGGAGCCGCCGGAAGAGCGAAGAACGAGATGTGGGCGGCGCGGAACAGGGGGACCTCACGGTAGGGGGCGTTAGCGACGCAGAGCCGGCGCACGAGCTCGGGGCGGGCGCCGGCCAGGCCGAGGGCCAGCGAGCCGCCCCAGTCGTGCCCGACGACGTCGACCCGGCCGCCGACCTCGGACTCGATCAGCGCCGCCAGCTGGGCGACGACAGAGGGGACGTCGTAGGGGCCGCTGTAGGAAGAACCGCCGAGACCTGGTAGGTCGGGCGCGAGGACGCGACGCCCGTCTGCCAGGCCGGGCTGGACGTCGCGCCACACGCGCGAGGTTTCCGGCACCCCGTGCAACAGCAGCACCGGGGTGCCGTCGCCCACACCCTGCTCGCGCAGGAGGAACCGGGTGTCGGCGACCGTCACGGTGCGGGTCTGGGTCATGCGTAGAACACCCTCTCGACGACGGCGCGGGCCCGTCGGGTCGCCCTGCGGTAGTCGTCCAGAAACTCACCGGACGCACCGGCAGGATAGCCGAGCGCCCGCGCCACGCCGGCCCGCTCCCGGCCGCTGGAGGGCAGGGCACTGGCCGGCCGGCCACGGACCAGGACGAGAGAGTCACGGACCTTGGTGGTGAGCCGCCAGGTGGTCGCGAGGACCGTCAGGTCCGCCGCGTCGAGCAGGCCGGCGTCGGCTGCGGCCTGCAGCGCACCAAGGGTCGACGGTGTGCGCAGGCCGGCGATGTCATGACCGCGCATGAGCTGCATCAGCTGCACCGTCCACTCCACGTCCGCCAGCCCCCCGCGGCCCAGCTTGAGCTCCAGCGCCGGGTCCGCGCCGCGCGGCAGCCGTTCGTTCTCCACCCGCGCCTTGATCCGCCGGACCTCGATCACCTGCTCTGCTGTCAGCCCACCCGGCGGGTAGCGCACCGGCTCGATGTCGGCGAGAAACTGCTCGCCCACGCCGCGGTCACCGGCCAGGTGTGCGGCTCGGAGCAAGGCCTGGCTCTCCCAGACGAGCGACCAACGACCGTAGTAGGCGCGGTAGGACTCAAGGCTGCGGGTCAGCGGTCCCTGCTTGCCCTCGGGACGAAGGTCCGCGTCCATCACGAGCGGCGCGTCGGGGGCCGGCAGGGCCAGCAGGCGGCGGGTCTCGTGGGCCACGTCGTGGGCGATCGAAGCGGCGATGTCGTCCGCGGTCCCCCGCGCCGGTTCGTGGACGAACAGCACATCGGCATCGGAGCCGTAGCCCTGCTCAGCCCCCCCGAGACGGCCCATCGCGATGACCGCCAGCCGCACCGGCAGCGGTCCCCGGTACTCGCTCTCGACCTTGCGGGTGGCGACGGCAAGCGCCGCGGCGACGGTGGCGGCGGCGATGTCCGACAGCGCCTGGCCCGGCGCCTCCACCAGGCCCAGCAGCTCCGCGGAGGCGGTCCGCAGGAGCTCCTGGCGGCGCAGGCCCCGCACAGCGGCGACGGTCGGCTCCCAGTCCTCGCGCCGGCGTACGACGGAGACGAACGCCTGCTCCAGCGCCGCACGGGACCGCGGGCGCAGCTCGTCGTCGGACGCCAGCAGTCGGACGCCCTCGGGGGCCCGGGCCAGCAGGTCGGCGACGAAACGCGACGAGGCGAGCAGCCGGGCAAGCCGCTCGGCGACCGTCCCCTCGTCGCGCAGCAGCCGCAGGAACCAGGGGGTCGTCCCGAGCGCGTCGGAGACCTGCCGGAACGACAGCAGCCCGGCGTCCGGGTCGGCGGCCCTGGCGAACCAGCCGAGCATCGCCGGCAGCAGCGTCTGCTGGATGGCGGCCCGCCTGGAGACGCCTTCTGTCAGCGCCTCGATGTGGCGCAGCGCCGAGGTGGGGTCGCTGAAACCGAGGGCCTCAAGGCGGACCTTGGCAGCGGCCGGTGTGAGCCGCGCCTCCTCGGCGGGCAGTCGCGCGACAGCGGCGAGCAGCGGACGGTAGAACAGCCTCTCGTGCAGCCGCCGCACCTCGCGACCGAAACCGGCCCGCTCCCGCGCGAAGGTCGACAACGCGTCCCCGCGATACCCGCAGGCGCGCGCGACCCGGCGTAGTCCCGCCTCGTCCTCCGCGGCCGGCAGCAGATGGGTCCGGCGGAGCTGGCGCAGCTGTAGCCGGTGCTCCACGGTCCGCAGCCAGCGGTAGGCCTCGGCCAGGTGGCGCGCGTCCTCCCTTCCGACGTAGCCGCCGGCGGCGAGCTGGTCGAGCGCCGTGAGGGTCGTGCCGCTGCGGACGGTGTCGTCCGTCCGCCCGTGGACGAGCTGGAGCAGCTGGACGGCGAACTCCACGTCGCGCAGCCCACCTGGCCCGAGCTTCACCTCGCGGTCGGCTTCCTGCCCAAGGGTCTTTTCGACCCGCCGGCGCATCCGCTGCACGTCGGCAACGAAGCCGTCGCGGCCGGCCGCGGCCCACACGAGCGGGGACAGCGAATCGACGTAGGCCCGGCCGAGCCGCAGGTCGCCGGCGAGGGGGCGCGCCTTGAGCAGCGCCTGGAACTCCCACGTGCCAGCCCATCGCGCGTAGTAGGCCTGGTGGCTGGCGAGGGTCCGCACGAGTGGTCCCGCCCTGCCCTCCGGACGCAGGGCGGCGTCGACGGGCCAGGCCACCTCGCCGCAGATCCGGATCAGTCGGCTGGCGAGTGCGGTGCCGGTCGCGAGGGCGTCGCCCTCGGACGACCCGTCCCAAGCCTCGGCGACGAAGACCACGTCGACGTCGCTGACGTAGTTCAGCTCGCACCCGCCTGCCTTGCCCATCCCGATGACTGCCAGCCGGCAGGGCGCAGCTCCGGCGGGCAGCTCGGCCAGGGCAACGGCAAGACCCGCCGACAGGGTCGCGGCGGCGAGGTCGGCCAGCTCCCCGGCAACGTCCTCAAGGGCAACTGCTCCCGACAGGTCGCGGGCGGCGAGCCCCACCAGGCAACGGCGGTACGCCGCGCGCAGCCGCGCGACCACCTCCGGCCCCGCACCGGCACTGCGCGCCCCGCCCGTGCCCCAGGGCAGCACCTCGCCAGCGGGCGCGCCGACGGCGTCGAGCAGCTGACGCTGCAGCCCCAGCAGGCTCGGCCGGACCGAGGTGAGCCCGTCGTCGGCGAGGACGTACCAGTCACCGGGGTGGGCGACGAGGTGGTCGCCGAGAGCGACGCTGGTGCCCAGCACCCCCAGCAGGCGCCGGCGCAGCCCCTCGTGGGCGCGCAGGCCGGACAGCAGCGCATCCGGCTGAGCCACGGCGCGCGCAAGACGGGCGAGGGCGCTCGTGGCAAGGTCGGGGTCGGGGGTGTCCGCGAGGGCCGCGAGGACGTCGCCCGCACCTTCGCCCTCGGGCTCGCCGTCACGGAGCAGGTGCAGGTCCTGCAGGTCCTGGTCGGCTTGTCGTCGGTCCACGAACCCCAACCGGACCAGGCGGGCGGCGGTGCTGCTGCCGCGCGCCTGCTCCTCCGGCCCGCTGGTCACCCGGGCCGGCGCGCCAGCACGGCCCAACGCTCGAGCACCGGGCGCCAGACCTCCTCGACCTCGGGGAGCGCAGCGACGGTAGCCGCCGCGACCAGATCCGGGTCCAGTCCGGCCAGCCGCAGCTCGGCGTCGCACTCGGCCGCCCAGCAGCGCACCATGTCCGGCGGGGTCTCCAGGTGGAACTGCAAGCCCCAGGCGCGATCACCCAGCCGGAAGGCCTGCACGGGGCACCGCGGGGAGCTCGCGAGCAGCACCGCACCCGGCGGCAGCTCGGCGACGGCGTCCCAGTGCCATTGCACAACAACCGGGCTCATCGGCAGGTCGTAGACAAGCGGGTCCGCCTTCGCGACGTCGCGCATCGCCACCAGCCGGGCCCCGATCTCTGGGCCCTCGGGGTTGCGGTGCACGCGCCCGCCGGTGGCCTCGGCGAGCAATTGACCGCCGAGGCAGCTGCCCAGGGTCGGCACCCCCTGCGCAACCGCCTGTCGCAGCAGGTCTTTGGTGGCGCTCAGCCAGGCTGCCGATTGCTCGTCGTACGCCTGCTGCGGGCCGCCCATGACCAGCAGCGCGTCGTGCTCCGCCAAGGATGTGGGGAGCGCGGCGCCGTCCCACGGCTCGACGACATCGAGCTCCAAGCCGGCCGCCGGGAGCCATTCGCCAAACGTGCCCACGTGCTCGGTGGGGCCGTGCGTGATGACAAGCGCGCGCGCCATCTACAGGACCGGCAGGTAGCGGCCCAGCTCGAACGGCGTGACCTCTTGGCGGTAGGCCTGCCACTCCGCCCGCTTGTTGCGCAGGAAAAAGTCGAAGACGTGCTCGCCGAGGGTCTCGGCGACCAGCTCGCTGGTCTCCATGACGGCGATCGCCTCGGCGAGCGAGGTCGGCAGCGGAGTCACCCCGACCGCGCGGCGCTCGGCGTCGCTCAGCGACCACACGTCGTCCTCCATGCCGGGCGGCAGCGGGTAGCCCTCCTCGATGCCTTTCAAGCCCGCGGCAAGCAGGAGGGCGAAGCACAGGTAGGGGTTGGTCGCGCTGTCCGGGCTGCGGACCTCAATGCGGGTCGAGCCGCTCTTGGCCGGCTTGTACATGGGGACGCGGACCAGCGCGCTGCGGTTGTTCGACCCCCAGCAGACGTACGGCGGTGCCTCTCCCCCGCTGATCAGCCGCTTGTAGGAGTTGACCCACTGGTTGGTCACCGCGGTGATCTCCGCGGCGTGCTTGAGCAGGCCGGCGATGAAGCTGCGAGCCACCTTGCTCAGGTGCAGCGGGTCGCTCCCGTCGTAGAAGGCGTTCTGGTCGCCCCCGAACAGCGACAGGTGGGTGTGCATGCCGCTGCCGGGCTGATCGCTGAACGGTTTGGGCATGAAGGTCGCGTAGACGCCCTGGGACAGCGCGACCTCCTTGATGACGTGGCGGGTCGTCAGGATGTTGTCCGCAGTGGACAGGGCGTCCGCGTAGCGCAGGTCGATCTCCTGCTGGCCCGGCGCCACCTCGTGGTGGCTGAACTCCACCGAGATGCCGAGCCGCTCGAGCATCGTGATCGTGGTACGCCGGAAGTCGTGGCTCACGTCGTGCGGCGTCAGGTCGAAGTAGCCGCCAGCGTCGACCGGCTCCGGCGCCACGCCTTTGGGCGGCAGGCTCTTGAGCAGGAAGAACTCGATCTCGGGGTGCGTGTAGAAGGTGAAGCCGGCGTCGGCCCCCTTGGCCAGCGCCCGGCGCAGGACATGGCGCGGGTCGGCCCAGCTCGGCGTGCCGTCCGGCATCGTGATGTCGCAGAACATCCGTGCCGTGCCCGGCGACTCGCCGCGCCATGGCAGCACCTGGAAGGTCGCGGGGTCGGGCTTGGCCAGCATGTCGGCCTCGTGGACGCGCGCGAAGCCCTCGATGGCCGAGCCGTCGAAGCCGATGCCCTCCGCGAAGGCGCCCTCGAGCTCGGCCGGAGCGATCGCCACCGACTTCAGGGTGCCGAGCACATCGGTGAACCACAGCCGGACGAAGCGGATGTCGCGCTCCTCCAGGGTGCGGAGCACAAACTCCTGCTGCTTGTCGATAAGACTCATCTCCGCAGGTCCGAGGGCCGGTTGTGCTGTCGTCCGGTGGGTGTGCCCAGGCGGCACCGTCCACGCTACGGGTTAGCACCCCGCTCGTCGGCATCAGGTCGGCATCAGATCGGCGTTGGCGCGCCGCTTCAGCCGGTGAACCAGCGGGTCGCCTTGTTGGTGTCGGCGGCCGCCCACAGCGCGGGCAACCGGGCGGCTGCAGCCTCACCGCGTACCTGCTCCAGCGCATGCAGCCGGCCGTAGGTGAAGCCGTTGCCGCCGGCTCGCCGGGCCAGCTCGAGCAGCAGTGCGCGGGCAACGGTGCTGTCTTGGTGGTGGCCCAGCTCCTCCTGGACCCTGGTCACCGCCTTGGCGGTCGCCTTGGCGTCGCCGCCGTAGACGGCCTGCAGCGACTCCGCCGCATAGCGGACCCGTTTGGCCGCCTTGCGGGCGTCGTGCAGCAGCAGGTCCTTGCGGTCCGGCCGCTGCTCGGCCAGCGCGGCCTGCACCGTCTTCTCCAGTGCCTGCCAGGCCCGGTGCATCTGCCGCGGCAGCACCCGGTCGGCCCGGCGCGCCGCCAGCGGTGTGGTCGGTGGGCTGGTGACCAGCGCGTCGAGCCGGTCCAGCAGTGCCAGGTAGCGGTCGCCGTCCAGCTCGGTGACGAGGCGCTCGTGGGCCTCGCGATGCTGCCGGTCGAGCTCGGTCGTGACGTCCGTCAGCACCGGGCCCAGGACCAGCTCGTCCGGCTGGCTGTCCACCAGCTGGCGGAGCCGCTCGCGCATCACCTCGGCGTCGCGGACGTCACCCAGCACGCCGGCCAGCCAGCCGAGCTCCTCGCCGACGGGGTCGGTCACCTCCCGGTCCAGCAGCGGCCGGTAGGTCCGCAGGGCGCTGCGGAGGCGCCGGCTCGCCACCCGCGCCTTGTGCACCGCATCCGGCCGGTCCTGGCGAACCTCAGGATCGCGCAGGCGGAGCTCCTGCACCTGACCCGCCAGGTACGCCACCACCACGTCGCCGGCCCCGCTGCGGCGGTGCAGCGGCGGGCTGGAATGCACCGGCCGGCTGGGTTGGGTGGCCACCCGGTCGGCGAGTGCCCGGGCAAGCTTGGAGCCGTGACCTGCGGTCGTGGCCCCGGCGGTGATCAGCCGGGAGCCGACCTCGGCCAGCAGCCGCCGGTCACCGCCCGGTCCAAGCTCGACCTCCCACTCGCGCCAGGTCAGCACGGTGACGCTGCTGCCGAGCACCTGCGCGGTGACGGTGTCGTCCGCGACCTCAGCCAGCACGGTGCCCGCGGCGTCACGCAGTTTGCGCACCACCCGGTGGGTCAGCAGTCGGGCGACCGGCACCGGCTCGGCCCCCCGCAGGCGGGCCCGAACCAGCCCGAGCAGCTGGGCCGGGACCCGTCGACCCAACGCTGCTGGCCCGTCGTCCGGCTCGGTGCGATCGAGCCGCTCAGCCGCGTCCTCCAGCGGCAGCTGCAGCTCGTGGCGGCCCCCGTCGGCGGCCGGCAGCTTCAGGTGCCAGCCAGCATCCGCACCGCCGGTCCGCCGACGCAGGGTCACCCCGTCAGCCAGCAAAGCCAGATCGACGCTGTCGAGATAGACCGCTTCGAGCGTGTACTTCTGCGGCCGGTCCACCGAGGCGACACCGGCAAGAGTTGCCAGATCGGGCAGCTGACAACGTGCACCGACGTCGTACTTGGACTCGATCTCGTGCACCCTCGTCACCACACCCGGATCGTGCCACCAGCAAGGACACGACCGGCGTTCAGACGCCATACAGCGGCCTTCCCGCACAATGGTGGCGTGCGCCCGCCACTGCCCCGAGCCCGACGCCTGATGGCGCTCGGGCTGTTGGCGCTGGCCGCGTGCGGGACCGGAGCGGCTGGCCCGCAGGCGACTTCGGCCCGCACGCACGGGTCGGGCACAGCGTCGACGACCCCTTCCCCGGCCCAGGCCAGCACCTCCCCCCGCCCGCTGCCGCGGCTTGCCTGGCGCCGTGGACCGGACCTGCCCGTGGCCGTCAGCGAGACAGGGGTGGCATCGCTCGGACCCGACGTGCACGTCCTTGGCGGCTACGTCGGTGGCCGCGCCCACTCGAGCACCCACCTGGTCCTCGACACGGCGACGGGTCGCTGGCGCACGGCCGCGCCACTACCGCTCCGGCTCGACCACGTGGGTGCCGTCGTCGTCGACGATGTCCTCTATGCCGTCGGCGGTTACGGGCCGAACGGCCGTCCCACCACTGGCGTCTACGCCTACGACCCTGGCGCGGACCGCTGGTCGCCGCGCGCCCCGCTCCCCCTGGCGCGCGCAGCCGCCGTCGTCGCGGCGTTGGCCGGCCGAATCCACGTCGTCGGCGGCAAGGGCCCGCTGGGCGATGTCCGCGAGCACGACGTCTACGATCCCTCGCGTGACAGTTGGACCACTGCAGCTGCGATGCCCCTGGCCCGCGACCATGCCGCGAGCGCTGTCCTGAACGGTCGCCTGCTGGTCGCCGGTGGCCGGCCGCACGACCTGGACCGGGTCGAGTCCTATAATCCGACGGCGGACCGCTGGGGCGAGCTGGCACCCCTGCCGAAGGGACGCTCGTCGCTCGCCGGTGCCGCCCTCGACGGCTGGTTCCTGGTCCTCGGTGGAGAGGACAGCGGTGAGACGCGCGTCCTGCACGACGTCGACGCGCTCGAACCTGCAGCGAACCGCTGGCAGCAGCTCGCCCCGTTGCCGCAAGGCGTGCAGGGAGTTCAGGGTGCCGTGGTTGACGGTCGCCTCTACCTGCCCGGCGGCGGACCCGCCGCCGGCGGCCTTGTCCAGTCCGCCCGCCTCTATGTGCTGGAGCCCGTATGACATCCCCACGGCAGAGCATCGCGCTGTGCCTGCTCGCACTCGTCACCGCCTGCAGCAACGGGGCAGCCCCCGCGAAGCCCATCACCACCGGTGCGGCAACGTCGGCTAGGCCCAGCAGCTCGCCCTCAGGTCCCCTGGCTGTCAGCGGGATCCCACCCCTGCTCGACCCGAACGACCTCTACGCCGCCGACCGCCCCGGCCAGCTGTCCGCGACCGCCCGCCTCGCCAGATCTCTCGTCTACGTTCCCAACAGCGGCGACGGAACGGTCAGCGTCATCGACCCGGCGACCTACCGGGTCATCCGCACCGTGAAGACGGGTCTGCAGCCGCAGCACGTCACGCCCGGCTACGACCTGAAGACACTGTGGGTCGACGATGACCACGCCAACAGCCTGACGCCGATCGACCCGGCCACGGGTGCCTTCGGCAAGCCCGTACCGGTCGATGACCCCTACAACCTCTACTTCACCGCCGACGGTGCCCGCGCCGTCGTGGTGGCCGAGCGGCTGCGCCGGCTCGACTTCCGCGACCCGCACACCATGGCCCTACTGCACAGCCTGCCGGTCCCCTGTCCCGGCGTCGACCACATGGACTTCTCCGCCGACGGCACCCATGCCCTGGTGTCCTGCGAGTTCGGCGCGAAGATGATCTGGGTCGACATGCAGCGCCAGGTTGTCGTCAAGAGCCTCCTACTGCGCCCCGGCTCGATGCCCCAGGACGTGAAGACCAGCCCAGACGGCAAGACGTTCTACGTCGCCGACATGGCCCACGCCGGCATCTATGTCATCGACGCCGCGACCATCCAGGTCACCGGCTTCATCCCCACCGGGAGCAACGCCCACGGCCTCTATGTGAGCCGCGACAGCAAGACGCTCTACGTCACCAACCGCCGGGGCAACTCGGTCTCGCTGCTCGACCTCGCGACCATGAAGGTCAAGGGCAATTGGCCGATCCCTGGCGGCACGCCAGACATGGGCGGCGTGAGCGCCGACGGCAAGGTGCTGTGGCTGTCGGGCCGGTACAGCCGCGAGGTCTACGCCCTCGACACGACCGATGGGCGCCTGCTTGCCCGGATCCGGGTTGGCAACGGGCCGCACGGACTGTGCGTCTGGCCTCAGCCGGGCCGCTACTCCCTCGGCCACACCGGCACGCTGCGTTGACCCGCTGAGCTGCTGACCCGCTCAGGCCTGCTGCGCTGTTGAGGGTGCCGGCGGGGCCGGCGCCAGCAACAGCGGACGCAGCGCGGTGTGCAGCAGCGGTTCGAGCAGACGGGCGATAAGGGGAGCCAGCGCCAGCACGACGACGGCGGCGACCAGCCCGCCCAGGATCAGTCCGGCGACGACGTCGACCGGGAAGTGCGCCCCGACGTAGACACGGGCGAACGCCATGACCAGCGCCGCACCGAGAGCCAGCAGGCCGAGCCGGCGGTGCACAAGGAGAAGGGCGACGGCGACCGCCCCGGCCATGGTGGCGTGGTCCGACGGGAACGACCCGTCGGCGCTGCGGTGGACCAGGACCAGCGCGTCGGGCAGCCGCTGCCAGGGCCGCTGCTCGTTCACGCGGTGCACGATCGGCTGGTTCAGCCCCACCGCCACCAGGACAGCGACCGGCCCGAGCACCGAACGGGCGACCGTCAGCGGGTTACGGCTGCTCCGGGCAAGCAGGAAGCCGGCGAGCAGGAGCAGAGCGAACAGCACGATCCCGTAGCTCGCGTAGGCCGTCGCCGGCCCGTGCAACCAGGGGGTACGCCGGGCCAGGTCGTTGATCGTCCTGAAGTGGCCGAGGTCGGCGGGTCCATTCATCGCAGCAGCATGCCAGCCCTGGCCTGAACGATGCATGAGCGATCACCCGGCCGGCGCCGCCCGTCGGGTCGCGGGGCAGCACACTGGTGGCGTGACCGGACCCCGCCTGCTCGTCGTGGAGGACGACCTGTCCCTTCGCGAGCTGCTGGCCCGCGGCCTGCGCGAGCAGGGCTTCGAGGTGACCACCGCCCAAGACGCCGCGGCGGCGATGGCCTACAACGGCGCGGAGCCGGGTTTCGCTGCGCTCGTGCTCGACATCGGCCTACCGGACGCCGACGGCCGGGACCTGTGCCAGGCCCTGCGGGCACGGGGGGTCACGGCGCCGGTGCTGTTCCTGACCGCGAGGGAGCGGGTCGTCGATCGCCTCTCCGGCTTCGCAGCCGGCGGCGACGACTACCTGACCAAGCCCTTCCACTTCGCGGAGCTGGTGGCCCGGCTCGCCGCCCTGATCAAACGCAGCTCAGGTCCCGCGCCAGCCGGTCCGGGTGGGCTCCACCTCGATCCCGTCAGCCATGCCCTGACGGCGGCCGGCGCCTCGGTGTCACTGACGCCCACCGAGTTCCGCATCGTCGCCCTCCTGATCGCTGCACCCGGCGCCGTCGTGCGGCGACGCGAGCTCGTCCGCGCGGGCTGGCCGGACGGTGCGATCGTGCACGACAACACCCTCGACCAGTACGTTGCGCGGCTGCGCCGCAAGCTGCGGGAGGTCGGCCAGCCCGCGGTGATCGAGACGGCGCACGGCCTGGGGTACCGCCTGTCGTGAAAGCCCCTCAGACCCTGCGCGCAAGAGTTGCCCTGCTCGCGCTGATCGTCACCGGTGCGTGGGTCTCACTGCTGACGATCGGCTTCAACCTGCTGCTCGGGGCGCAGCTGCGCAACCAGGCCGACGAGTTGCTGCGGTCCCGGGTGCAGGCGGTGGCCGCCACGATCGACCTGGGCCCGGACAACCACCTTCGGATCGTCGACCTGCAGGACGACCGTGCCATTGACAGCGGGACGTGGGTCTATGAGGGGACTGCGGTCGTCGAGCGACCTGCGCATGCCGACGACGACCTCCAGGGTGCGGTCGACGCGCTGGTCACCAACGGCCACCGCGCCTCCTCTACTGCAGAGGAGCGCCTCTACGCCGAGCCGGTTCTGCGCGGCGGCCAGCAGGTGGGGACGGTCGTGGCTGCGCTGTCGGTCGACCCCTACCGGCGGACCGAGGACCTGGCGCTGGTGGCGTCGGTCGTCCTCGCCGCGCTGCTGCTGGCCGGGATGTACGCAATGACCTCGCTGGCCGTGTCGCGCGCCCTGCGGCCGGTGCGCGAGATGACGCAGCAGGCGGCGCGGTGGAGTGCCGCCGAGCAGGGGCGGCGCTTCGGGAGCGCGCGGCGACCACGCGAGCTCGACGAGCTCGCCGGCACCCTGGACGGTCTGCTCGACCGGCTGTCTGCGGTCCTTCGGCACGAGCAGCAGCTGTCCGGAGAGCTCTCGCACGAGCTGAGGACACCGCTAGCCAGCATCGTCGGAGAGCTTGACCTGCTGCGCAGCAGGCCCCGCTCGCAGCGTGAGCTGGACGAGGCCCATGCGGCCCTTGCCGCACGCGCCGAGCAGATGAGTCAGATCCTGGAGGTGCTGCTCGCCTCGGCCCGCGGCGCCGCGGACCGCCTGCCGGGACGCTGCGACGCCGAGGACGTGCTCGGCCGGTTCAGCGACGATCTTGTCCAGGTCGACGTCGGGCACGTGCCCGTCGGCGTCGAGGCAGCCGTGCTCGAGCGCACGCTCGCACCCCTGGTCGACAACGCCCGACGGCACGCCGCCGGCGCGGTGCGGGTCGCGGCCAGCACCCGCGGCGGGCAGGTGGAGGTCGTCGTCACCGACGACGGGCCAGGTCTTCCTGACGGTGCGCACGAGGAGGTGTTCGAGCCGGGCCGCCGAGCAGACATCGACGACGGCCACGGCGGCGCCGGGCTCGGGCTCGCCCTCGCGCGGCGGCTCGCCCGGGCCAACGGAGGGGACGTGCGGGCCGACAGTGTTGCCGTGGGCGCCCGCTTCGTCGTCACGCTCCCCCCTGGCTGACCGACCATTGATGCACTGGTGGACCGCCAGCTACGACTGCCAAGCGGGACGCAGCTCCATGCCGCTGACACCCTCGGTCGTCTTCACCGCCAGGACCTGGTGCAGCTGGATGTCGTTGCGCTCGAACGCCAGCCGCGACCCGGCGAGGTAGAGCGCCCACACCCGCGCGGTCGCCTGACCGACCTCGTCGACCGCCTCGTCCCAGTGTGCGTCGAGGTTCTCGCACCACGCCTTGCAGGTCAGGGCGTAGTGCTCGCGCAGGTTCTCCTCGTGCCGCACCTCGAGACCGGCCCGCTGCAGCTCCGTCGCGATGCGCCCGACCCCGGGGAGCTCCCCGTCGGGGAAGACGTAGCGCGGGATGAAACCGCGCTTGCTGATCGCCCTGCTGTGGTCGTCCGGGCGCGTGATGCAGTGGTTGAGCAGCCGACCCTGCGGGACCAGCTTCCCAG
>JANLPD010000137.1:0-3514 GCA_031367045.1 Frankiales bacterium
CATGGGCATCTCGTCGAAGCGCACCCCGTCGACCTCGTACGCCACGCACACCGGGATCTGCTCCCAGCCGGTCAGGACGTCGAGCTTGGTGAGCACGAAGTCGGTGACGCCGTTGACCCGCGCGGCGTAGCGGGCAATCACAGCGTCGTACCAGCCGCAGCGACGAGGGCGGCCGGTCGTCGTGCCGTACTCGTGCCCATCGGCGCGCAGCTTCTCGCCGTCCAAGCCGGCCTGGCCAGCACCCGTCAGCTCGGTCGGGAACGGCCCCTCACCCACCCGGGTCGTGTAGGCCTTGATGACCGCGATGACCTTGTCGACCCGCCGCGGTCCGATCCCCGAGCCGGTGCAGGCGCCGCCCGCGGTGGCGGAGGACGACGTGACGAACGGGTAGGTGCCGTGGTCGACGTCGAGCAGGGTCGCCTGCCCACCCTCGAGCAGCACGGTCGCGCCGCGGTCGAGCGCCTGGTTCAGCAGCAGGCCGGTGTCGGCGACCATCGGCCGCAGCTGGTCCGCGTGGGTCAGCAGGTCCTCCACAACCGCGTCGGCCGTGACGGCCTTGCGGTTGTAGACCTTGACGAGCACCTGGTTCTTCATGTCGAGGGCCGCTTCGACCTTCTGGCGCAAGATCCCCTCGTCGAACAGGTCCTGGACGCGGATGCCGATGCGGTTCATCTTGTCGGCGTACGTCGGACCGATGCCGCGACCGGTCGTGCCGATCTTGCGGCTGCCGAGGTAGCGCTCCGCGACCCGGTCGAGGGTGCGGTTGTAGGACGGGATGACGTGGGCATCGGCGCTGACGACGAGGCGTGAGGTGTCCAGACCGCGGGTCTCGAGTGCGGCTATCTCCTCGAACAGGACGGTGAGGTCGACGACGACGCCGTTGCCGATCACCGGCGTGCAGCCCGGGCTGAGGATGCCGCTCGGCAGCAGGTGCAGGGCGTAGGTCTCACCCCCGACGACGACCGTGTGGCCGGCGTTGTTGCCGCCGTTGAACTTCACGACATAGTCGACGGAACCGCCGAGCTGGTCGGTGGCCTTGCCCTTGCCCTCGTCGCCCCACTGGGCGCCGATCAGGACGAGTGCGGGCATGCGCGCTCCTCAGACGTGCGGAAGGCCCCTCGCAGTCAGCGACGGGCCTCTTGCGGGGGGAGTCTAGCGGCGATCCCGATCTGTGTCCGTAGTGTTGCGCTGTGGCGAAGATCCCCGGCATCGACAGCGTCATCGGCGGGCTCGCCGGCGTGCTCCAGGCACAGACGGAGGCCCTCATCGCGCTGCCCCAGGCGGTGACCAGCCTGGCCAACGCGGCGCGGTCGCTGAGCGAGGCGGCGGCATCTGTCGCGGAGACCGCGAAGACGGCCAACCGGCTGGCGCTGCGCATCGACGGCATCGTGGGGGATCTCGAGGCGCCGGTGAGGGCGATAGCGCCCGGCCTCACCCGGCTGGCCGGCCTGCTCGACGACCCCGCCTTCACGCTGCTGCCGGACACCCTGCGGCGGATCCAGTCCGACCTGCTGCCGGTCCTGCGCACCCTGGCCGACACCCACGAGAAGGTGGCCTTCATCGCCGGGTCGACCGAGCGCATCATGGCGTTCGTCGACGAGACCGGCCGCACCCTCGCCGGGATCCCGGGCGCTGCCCTGCTGGGGCGCCGTCGGCCCAGCACAAGGCCCAGCGCCGACGCCCCGGCCCGGCCGGTGGTGGAAGAGCAGGGCTAGGCGCTGAGCGCCTGGCGCGCAGCGGGGTCGCTCTCGTCGAGGAAGGCCTCGATGCGGTCCGCCTCGCCCGTCTCGCCGATGTCGCGAGCGGCCCGGCCCAGGGCGTGCAGCGCCCGCAGGAACCCCTGGTTCGGGGCGTGCCCCCACGGCACCGGGCCGTAGCCCTTCCAGCCGCTGCGCCGCAGCGCGTCCAGGCCCCGGTGGTAGCCCGTGCGGGCGTAGGCGTAGGACTCGACGACCGCGCCGCGGCCGTGGGCGGCGTCGGCAAGAGCCGCCCAGGCCGCGCTGTTCGTCGGGTGGGCGGCAGCGACCTCGGCCGGGTCAGCGCCGCGCTCGAGCAGCTCGCGCGGCGCGCTTTCATCAGGGAGAAGGGTGGCCGGCGGTCCGCCGAGAAGGTCCTTGCCAGAGAGGCTCATGAAGTCAGTCTGCCGCCTGCTCCACCTGGAGCATGATGCAGGCATGTCCGCCACCACCACGATGGTTCCCGTCCACGAGACCCAGCTCTGCATCGAGGAGCGCGGCCTGGCCACCGGCCTGCCCCTGATCGTCCTGCACGGCGGGCCAGGTCTGGACCGGCACGAGTTCGCCGACTACCTCGACCCGCTCGGCGAGCTGTGCCGACTGGTGCTGGTCGACCAGCGTGAGCAAGGCGCTTCAGCGCGCGGCACCGACCCGGCGACCTGGACGCTGTCGCAGCTGGCCTCGGACGTCTCCGCCATTGCCGCCGCGTGCGGCTGGGAGCGCTACGCCGTCCTCGGCCACTCCTACGGCGCCTTTGTCGCCCTGCAGCACGCCGCCGACGCCCCGGGCGCGGCAGTGGCGACGATCGTCAGCGGGGGGGTTCCCTCGAGCCGCTTCCTGGCGGGCGTCGAGAAGGAGCTCGCGACCTTCCAGCCCGAGTCGCTGCGCCAACAGGTCGCGGACAGCTGGGCCCGTGAGGCGACCGTGCAGACCGCCGAGCAGGCCGCGCAGCTGCTGCACGACCAGCTGCCGTTCCACTTTGCCGACCCGCTCGACCCGCGGATCGCCGACTACGAGGAGCGCACGTCCGCGACGGTCTACTCGCCGGCTGTCCTGCGGCACGCGTCGCTGGAGGGCGGCGGGCTCGCCATCGAGGTCGAGGGCGCGCTCCCCCACGTGCACCAGCCCGTTCTGGTGCTGACCGGTCGCCACGACCGGGTCTGCACGGTCGCCGCTTCCGAGCGGATCGCCGAGCTGGTGCCCGGCGCCGAGCTGCACGTGTTCGAGCAGAGCGGTCACATGACGTTCGTGGAGCAGCCGAAGGAGTACGTCTTTGTCGTGCGCGCCTTCCTCGCCCGGCTCTAGTCCCCGAGGGGCGTACGCCGGAGCAGGTGGTCCCTCGCGGCCACGTCGCCCCGGCCTCCCCGTGCGGCCAGGCGCTCGGCTACCGCTGCACGGTGCGCGTCGTCGACGTTGCCGCCGTATTTGAACTTGGCTTGCACGGATGTGACCGTGAGCCGTAGCCCGCGGATGCCGGGCAGCCGGCGCAGGTGCACCGACGGGTCCGCCACCGCCGAGCCTGGCTCGAAGTGGGCCAGCTGCGTGCGCAGGACCGCCAGCAGGTCGTCGCCGGCAAGGACTTGCGCGGTGCAGTCGAGGACGACCGCCGCGTAGTAGGAAGTGGGGATTCCGAGCGCAGGATCCTCATCTCCGGCGGCCTTCCACGACGCTGGGACGTAGGCCCAGTCATCAGTCACCGAAAGTAAGACCCGGGGTTGCTCCTCGATTGCCGCCCACACCGGGTTGGGCCGGGCCAGGTGCAGCAAGACTGTCGAGGC
>JANLPD010000195.1:0-1632 GCA_031367045.1 Frankiales bacterium
GCGCGGCTCCGGGGCGCCCCCCCGGCGCGCCCCCAGGTCGAGAGGGGCGGGCCCGCGGTGCGCGACGCCCCCGCGGCCAGCCCCGGCGAGGTCCGGGCCGCAGGCGCCCCAGACCTCGCGGTCGCGACCAGCAAGACCTTCCGCTCGTTGGCCCGGCTGGGCGGCGCTGCGCCGTACGCCCTCGGACCTCGGGTGGCGCGCCGCGTCTCACGGGCCGACCTGGAACGCACCCTTGACCGGGTGTCGTCGATGACCGCCGCCGAGCGGGCCGCGCTGCCCGGCGTCTCGCCGAGCCGGGCGCACCAGCTGCTGGCCGGGGCGATCGTCGCCCATGAGGCAATGGTGGTCCTGGGGCTGGACCGCCTGTCGATCTGCCCGTGGGCGCTGCGTGAGGGCGTGGTGCTGCGCCGCCTCGAATGGCTGGCCGGGGCCTAGTCTTGAAGGGACATGACCGGACCTGTTGCACCAGTCGCGAAGGTCCCCGAGGCCCGGGTCGCCCTCTCGACAGCGAGCACCTACCCGGAGTCGACCGCCAACGCCTTTGAGATCGCCGGACGGCTGGGCTACGACGGCGTGGAGGTCATGGTGTGGACCGACCCGGTGTCGCAGGACGTGACCGCGCTACGGCGGCTGTCGGACTACCACCAGGTGCCGATCCTGGCGATCCACGCGCCTTGCCTGATGATCACCCAGCGGGTCTGGGGGACCGACCCGTGGGCCAAGCTGGTCCGGGCCAAGGAGGCCGCCGAGGAGGTCGGCGCAGAGGCGGTAGTGGTCCACCCGCCGTTTCGATGGCAACGCGAGTACGCCCGCCAGTTTCTCGGTGGCATCCAGGAGATGGCCAACGAGACCGACGTGCGCTTCGCGGTGGAGAATATGTTCCCGCTGCGCGCCCGCGGCCGAGAGGTCACGCCGTATTCGCCGGACTGGGACCCGACCGTCGAGGACTTCCCGCACTTCACCCTCGACCTGTCGCACACCTCGGTGTCGAAGAGCGACGCCATGGCGATGGCCGACGTGATGGGGGAGCGGCTCGCCCACGTCCACATAGCCGACGGCAACGGCACCCCCCGCGACGAGCACCTCGTCCCGGGCCGCGGCAGCCAGCCCTGCGTGGAGCTGCTGGAGGGGCTTGCGGAGCGGTCCTTCGAGGGCGTCGTCGTCGTCGAGGTCAACACCCGCAAGTGCAACGACCGGGCCGAGCGGGAGGCCGACCTCGCCGAGGCGCTCGCCTTCACGCGGCTCAACCTCGCCGCCCCCGCCGAGGACGTCACGGCGTGGCCCCGCTGACAGAGCCAGAACGGGTCAGCGCAGGGACGCGGGGGTGGCCTCCCAGACGCCGCTGACCGATGACCGCGGCCCGCCTCTGGAGAGCCACGGCCCGAGGCGTGGCGTCGCAAAGGCTTGGCGCAGCAGCAGATCCCGCACCCCTGCGGCGGAGGCCGACCGGGTCTGAAGCGCCGCCCCGACGGCGAGCGACAGCCGGGTCATCTCCCGGACGTGCGGCATCCGCTCGGCCTCGTAGCCGTCGACCCGCCCCGCCGCCAGCCGCCACCCGAGCGACCACGCGTCCCGTACCCCGGCGCCCAGCCCCTGCCCCGCAAACGGTGGCATCGTGTGGGCCGCGTCGCC
>JANLPD010000210.1:0-3072 GCA_031367045.1 Frankiales bacterium
CCGCTGCCGGACAGGGACCAGCGAAAGCGCCTGCTCGAGACCGCCACCCACGCCCTCCCGCTCGCCGACGACGTCTCGCTTGCCGAGGTGGCCGCCAGGACGCCTGGCTTCGTGGCGGCCGACATCTTGTCGCTCGTCCGCCAGGCCGGCCTTCGGGCCGCGGCCCGCCAGCGCGACGTCGCCTCCCCCACCGTCGCGAAGGCCGACCTCGATGCCGCCCTGGACGTCGTCCGACCGACGTCGATGGAGGGCGCGTCCCTCGACGTCGCGATGCTGACCCTCGACGACGTCGGCAACATGGTCGAGGTGAAGTCGGCGCTGACCGAAGCCGTGCTGTGGCCGCTGCAGTACCCGGACACCTTTCGTCGCCTCGGCGTCTCTGCGCCGCGCGGCGTGCTCCTCTACGGCCCGCCCGGATGCGGAAAGACCTACCTGGTGAAGGCGATCGCCGGCAGCGGCCAGGTCAACGTGCTGTCGGTCAAGGGTGCTGAGGTGCTGTCAAAATGGGTCGGTGAGTCCGAGGCGGCAGTGCGCCAGCTGTTCCGGCGGGCCCGGGAGGCTGCACCCACACTGGTGTTCCTGGACGAGGTGGATGCCCTTGCCCCCACCCGCGGACAGTCCACCGACGGAGGTACGACCGACCGCGTGGTCGCTGCGCTGCTCACCGAGCTCGACGGCGTGGAGACCCTTCGCGACGTCGTCGTCATCGCCGCGACCAACCGCCCCGACCTCATCGACCCGGCGCTGCTGCGGCCCGGCCGTCTCGAGCGGCTCGTCTTCGTGCCCCCACCGGACGCCCAGGCGCGCCTCGCGATCCTGACTGCGGCGTCCAAGAGCGTGCCTTTCGTCGAGGGTGTGTCACTGACCCTGCTCGCCGAGCAGACCGAGGGCTTCTCCGCCGCAGACTGTGCCGCCCTCGTCCGCGAGGCCGCGCTCACCGCCATGCGGGAGTCCATGGCGGCCGCGACCGTCACCCAGGAGCACCTGCAGGCGGCGCTTCGCGTGGTACGCCCGTCGTTGGACCCGGTCCAGGTCACGGCGCTCGCCTCCTTCGCTGAGCGACGAGCCGACCGCTGACCCCGCGTCAGTCCAGCAACGAGCGAAGCAGGGCCACGACCCCGCGAGGGCCGTCGACGACGAGGTCGGCCTGCTCACGCAACCGCGCGGGGGTCTCCGCACTGTCGCTGCACACCCGCAGGACCGGCACCCCGAGACCGTCCAGCGCGGCGAAGGCCGACAGGTCGCCGAGGTCATCACCCGCGTAGAGGGCTGCGGACGGCATGGGATCGAGCAGGGTCCGCAGGGCAGCCCCCTTGTCGTCGCCGGGCGGACGCAGCTCGAGCACAAACCGTCCCTGGTGGCACTCCAGACCGTTCTCGGCAGCGACCCGCTCGAGGCGCGCCCCCAGCGCGGCAAGCAGCCCAGCCGGGTCTACCGACCGACGGGTGTGTACGGCCAACGCTGTCCGCTTGTCCTCCAGCACGGCGCCGCCAGGCAGGTCGGCGAGGGCGGCGCGGGCGGCCGCGACACCCGGTAGCGGCTCGCGCACCTCCAACCGGCCAGCCGCCCACCGCTCGGCGCCGTACTGGCCGAGCACCACCAGCCCCGGGACGTCCGCCAGGCCACCGAGGTCCACGACGACCTGGGCGGGGCGCCCGGTCACCAGCGCGAGCCGGCCGACCCGGCGCGACAGCGCGACGAGAACACCGCGCGCGCCCTCCGCCGGCACCGCCGTCCCTGGGTCATCGACGACCGGCGCGAGGGTACCGTCGTAGTCCAGGGCGATGAGGGCGTGCGCCAGCTCGCGGCGCAGGCCCCCCAGTGACGAGGGCTGCACGTCAGGCGGCGTAGTCGCGGGTGAGCACCACGGTCAGCCCGCTGCCGGGAAGCCCCCGGAAGCGCGGCAGCACCCGCTTGATCCCGACGAACTGCGCCGCGAGGTGACGCGCGGCCGCCTCCTGGCCGGGTCCGTAGTAAAGCGTCGTCGAGACCAGCCGGCCGGTGAAGTTGCCGACCTTCGCGATCGGCCAGCCGCCCGCGCGGTATTGCGCGGCAGCGCGGTCGGCGAGGCTGGGGCGACGCGAGTTGTTCAGCACCGTCAGCGGCGCGAAGACGCTGGAGTCAGGGATCTCAGTGGACCTCGGCGAGGTGATGGGAACGGCAACCGGGGCCGTCGGCGCCGGGATGGGCGAGCCCGTGGGTCGCAGCGTGGTGACAACGGTGGCGGACGGGCCGGCGGTGGGGGCCGCCGCCGGCGAACGGCTGGCGAGCGGTGTGGCGACAGCCGGGAGGCCTTTGCCCGGATCATCGCTCGCAAGGAGCACCGCGGTGATCACCAGCGCGACGCCCCCGACGGCGACGAGCGATCCGGCCAGCGCCCGAAGCGGCGAGACCACGGTCGGGTGGGCGTGCCGCCGCCGCGAAGCACCCCCCAACGAGGCTGCCCCTGCGGGCGGAGTCTCGTCGTAGGCGGCCACATCAAAAGCCGGCAGGTCGTACGCCGAGGTCGGCGCAGTCACCGGCAGCGGGGCCTTCGGAGCGGGGGGCGGCTGCACGGCGGGAAGGGGTGCCGGGGCTGTGGTGATGGCTGGCTCGCCGGAGGGGTGCGGCGTCGCAGCCTCCCCCGTCGGCGCTGTCGGCGCGACAGGAGGCTCGGGTGTGGGCCCGCCAGACAAGTCAGCGAACGGGTCGTCGGGCACGCTCAGGCGTCCACAGGCTCAGAGGTCGAAGCCGAGGCGTCGCGCGGACCGCGTGCGCTGACGGGTCGAGCGCAGTCGGCGCAGACGCTTGACGAGCATGGGGTCGTGGACCAGCGCCTCGGGGCGGTCGATGAGGGAGTTGAGCACCTGGTAGTAGCGGGCGGCGCTCAGGTCGAACAGGTCCCGGATCGCCTGCTCCTTGGCCCCGGCGTACTTCCACCACTGCCGCTCGAAGGCAAGAATCTCGCGCTCTCGCCCGGTGAGCATGGGTCCGGTCGAAACGGCGGTCCGGGCGTCGGCCGGTGCATCAACAGCAGCGGTGTCCACAGTTCCTCCAGCGCAGCGAATCACAAGCATGTGGTTCACCTCCATA
>JANLPD010000277.1:0-3895 GCA_031367045.1 Frankiales bacterium
CTCGGCCGCGATGGAGCTCTTTACGACCGGCGGCCATGTGGGAACGCATGTCGATGCCCTTGGGCACATTTCCAAGGACGGCAAGATCCACGGGGGCCATTCGATTGTGGATCTGCAGAGTGCCACGGGCGGCCTCGCGGCCGGCAGCGTCGAGGAGATCCCACCCCTGATCGGTCGCGGCCACCTCGTGGACGCGGTGCGCCTGTTTGGACGGGAGCTGACCCCGGCCGACGGCATCGGCCCAGCGCAGCTCGAGTCTTGGTTCGACGACAAGGATGAGCCGGGCCCGGGGTCAGTCGTGCTCGTCCGCACCGGCTGGATGCGGTACTTCAGCGACAGTGATCGCTATCTCGGGCTGACTACCGGTCTGCCAGGGGTGACCCGCGCCGGCGCGGAGTGGTTGAGCGATCGGGAGATCCTGGCGTGCGGGTCGGACACCATGAACTACGAGCACAAACCAGACCCGAGCAAGGTCTCCCTGTCGGTCCATGTACACAACCTCGTGGAGAAAGGCATTTTCATCATGGAGTCGATGAATCTCGAGCAGCTCGCTGCAGCGGAGGCCTACGACTTCACCTTCGTCGCTCTACCACTGCGCATCCGCGGCGGGACCGGTTCACCGATCCGCCCCGTGGCGATCGTGGGGCGCTGACCATGGACTTTCAAGGAGGGCAGGACGCATGTCGTCGCTAAACCCCCAAGAGATACGGCAAATCCTGGATATCCTGGAGTCCTCCGGGTGGGACGAAGCTGTGGTGACTGTTGGGGATGTGTGTATCTCCGTCGCGCGCAATGGGGCGACCCTCGGAACGGCGTTCGTCGCCCCGTCTGTGCCCGGTGCGTCTACCGCCGGCCCTTTGACATCGGTTCTTGCAGGGGAACCCCCCAGCGGCGCGGCACCGCCGTCCCCCCCGCCAACACCAGTGCTCAGTCCGGTTGAGCCTGGACCACCTCCGGCGGAGGGGAGCCCTGTGCTTTCTCCGACGGTCGGTTTGTTCTGGCGCTCTCCTCAGCCGGGGTCCCCGCCCTTCGTGGAAGTCGGCCAGCTCGTCAACGTCGGGGACCTGCTTTGCATCGTGGAAGTAATGAAGCTGATGAACAACGTTGTGGCGGAAGTATCCGGCGTGATCAGCGTCATCCACGTCGCTAACGCAGCTGCGGTCGAGTACGGCCAGACACTCATGACCATCACCCCTCAGAACGGCTGACTGGTGCGCCGGGTTCTTGTCGCCAACCGGGGTGAAATAGCCGTGCGGGTCGTGCGGGCGTGCTTCGATGAGCACCTGGAGACGGTGTTAGCGGTGTCGCAGGCCGATACCGACTCGATGGCGGCAAGGCTGGCAGACCACATCGTCGTAATCGGGCCGCCGGCAGCCGCAGAGAGCTACCTGTCGGTCGAGCGCGTCATCACCGCGGCGATAACCACTGGCTGTGACTCAGTCCACCCCGGGTATGGCTTTCTTTCCGAGCGACCCGAGCTGGCCCAGGCCTGCGAGGACAACGACCTGGTGTTCATCGGTCCACCTGCAGCCGTGATGCAGCGGTCGGGGGACAAGCTGCAGGCCCGTGCCATGGCGGAGAAGTTGGGTATCCCGACAGGTTCTGGGACGCCCGGTCTGATAGACGCGGACGACGCGGTGGCAGCGGCCGAGCGGCTGGATCTGTTTCCCTGCCTCATCAAGGCGTCGGCTGGGGGCGGAGGCCGTGGCATGACCATCGCCCGAAGCAGCGAAGAGCTGCGCGCTTCATTCCTCACGTCGAGCCAAGAGGCGGAGCGCGCCTTCGGCGACGGGACCCTCTACCTCGAGCGCTTGGTCGAACGGGCACGCCACGTCGAGGTTCAGATCCTCGCCGATCGTCATGGCAACGTCATCCACCTGGGGGAGCGTGACTGTTCTACTCAGCGGCGCTACCAGAAACTGATTGAGGAGGCGCCCGCCATCGGCCTACCGGAAGAAGTGCTCACCTCCGTGCGGGGCTCGGCGGTGCGACTGGCGGTAGCGCTGGGCTACGTCGGTGCCGGCACCGTCGAGTTCCTGGTCGACGTCGATCGCGGTGACTACTTGTTCCTTGAGCTCAATGCCCGTGTGCAGGTCGAGCACCCGGTGACGGAGATGGTGACCGGAATCGACATCGTGCGTGAGCAGCTTAGGATCGCGCGGGGTGAGTCGCTCTCCGTCACACAGGAGGAGGTGCGTCTCGACGGGCACAGCCTGGAGTGCCGGGTGAACGCCGAAGATCCCCGCCGCGGGTTCCTGCCGTCACCGGGTCGAATCGTGCGCTGGACCGCTCCCCAGGGGCAGGGGGTCCGAGTCGACACTTTTGCCGAGACCGGCGCAAGCGTAAGCCCCTACTACGACTCCATGATCGCCAAGGTTATCGTGACGGCTGCGACCAGAGCCGAAGCCATCGACCTGATGGCTCGCGCTCTGAGCAAGACCAAGGTCGACGGGCTGAGCACGACTATCCCCTTCCATTTGGCGGTGCTGTCGCACGCACGATTTCGGCAGGAGCCGGTGACGACCCGCTGGGTCGAGGATGAGTTTCTTCCAGCCTGGCTGCAGGGAGTTGATTCGTGAGTCACATCGAATTCGTTGACCAGACCTTGCGGGACGGCCAGCAGAGCCTGTGGGGCTTGCGTATGCGGGCCTACCAGGCGACGCAGGCTCTACCCCATCTCGACCGGACCGGGTTTCGCGTTGTCGATCTCACTGGTCCGGGGATGTTCATCGTGCTGCTGCGGCAATGGCGGGAAGACCCATGGGCATCAACGGACTTCCTGGTAGAGAACCTGCCCAACAGCGTTACTCGAGCCGGGATGCGGACGATCAGTGTCATCGGTTTCAGCTTCGCCCCGGACTCGATCATCGATCTGTGGGTCCAGACCCTTGTCAGGCACGGGGTCAAGAGTCTGTGGATCTACGACTGCTTGTACGACATGCCCACGATGCAGCGGGTCTGCCAAGTGGTCCACGACGCCGGCGGCACCCCCGTCCCCGCCATCATGTACGGGCTCACCGACTTCCATGACGACGCGTTCTTTGCCCAGCGCGCCGCGCAGATGGCGACGTGGCCGGGTGTTAAGTCCATCTACGTCGAGGACGCACCCGGAGTGCTCACCCCTGAGCGGGCCCGAACGCTTCTCCCGGCCATCCGCCAGGCCACCGGCAGCGTCGCGCTCGAGATCCATTGTCACAACACGACCGGTCTCGCTCAGCTGAACTACATCGAGGCCCTCAAGGCCGGCTTTACCATTTTGCACACCGCTTCTCGACCTATGGCCAACGGCCCCTCACTGCCCTCGACCGAGGGCATGATGCCAATCCTTGATTTCATGGGTCTGGAGCACGGCCTGGACACTTCGCAGTTCGCTCCAGTGGAAGCCAACTTCCTCTGGGCCGCGGAAGACGCCGGATACGAGCCAGGGGTGATGGCTGAGTTCGACCCGAGGATCTACCAGCACCAGCTACCTGGCGGGATGACCGGAACCCTGAAGAACCAACTGGCGCAGCACGGCATGATGGAGCGTCTGGACGAGGTACTGGAGGAGCTCCCCCGGGTGCGCGACGAGCTCGGGCAGCCAATCATGGCGACGCCGTTCTCTCAGTTCGTCGGCGTCCAGGCAGTACTCAATGTCGTGACCGGTGAGCGCTATAAGGTGGTGCCCGACGAAGTCATCCAGTACGCGCTCGGGCACTACGGTCCGGTCCCGAGGCCTCTCGCGGCCGCCGCAGCTGACCGCATTCTCTCGTCGCCCCGCGCCAAGAATTTCACCGACTGGATTCGCCCTCAGCCGTCTCTCTCTGAGATCCGGTCCCGGTTCCGCAAAGACCTCAGCGACGAGGAGCTGTTGCTGCGGTTCATGACCTCTGACGAGGAGGTCGACGCGATGCTG
>JANLPD010000200.1:0-2718 GCA_031367045.1 Frankiales bacterium
CAGGTCCCACAACAACGTCCGCCGACCCTCACGCGCGGCGAGCGCGGCCAGGTTGACCGAAGCAGAGGTCTTGCCGACCCCACCCTTGATGCCGTACGTCGCAACGACCCGCATCGTCTCCCCTTCGCTTCGCGCGGACCCAAATCGGCTACGTCCGCTCGCGTCCGGCGTGGGCCACCGCCCTTTCGGCGGACGCAAGCCTGGGGTGCCGACGCAAGCCGGGCAGGACCGCCGCAGGGCCGAACAGTTGTCGAGCCAGTTCACCTGGCGGACGTGCGGCGTACGACCCGACAGCCCCAACCTGCCGGACGGCGTTCACCGGATGTTCACCTTCGGACGGGTGACCGTCCACCTCGGATTCCTAGGTTCACCTCGTACGCACACCTCATCGGAACGGCAGACCGGCTCGCGGCGGACAGTTCGTCGTAGGAGACCCCTGATCTGGAAGGACCACCACGTGAAGCTCTCGCGGACCAGCAGTCTCGTCGGCCTCGTGCTCACCGGCACCCTCTCCCTGGCCGCCTGCGGCAGCGACAACAACACCACCCCTGCGGCGGGAACCAGCAGCAACCCCAGCAGCAGCAGTACCAGCGGCGATATCGCCAGCGCCAAAGGCAGCATCAAGGCGGCCGGCTCGAGCGCCCAGAAGAACGCCATCGACGAGTGGGTCAAGGCCTACCAGAGCGCCTGCAGCGGCTCGACGATCAACTACAGCCCGGCCGGCTCCGGCGCGGGCGTCGCCAGCTTCATCGACGCGCAGGTCGACTTCGCCGGCTCGGACTCCGCCCTCAAGGACACCGAGGCGCCGAAGGCGGCGGCCCGGTGCGCGAGCGGCAAGGCGATCAACCTGCCGATGGTCGTCGGTCCGGTCGCCATCGCCTACAAGCTGACCGGCGTGAAGGACCTCGTCCTGGACGCCCCGACGATCGCCAAGATCTTCGGAGGCAAGATCACCACCTGGAACGATGCGGCCATCAAGGCGCTGAACACCGGGGCCACCTTGCCGAGCACCAAGATCCAGGCGTTCCACCGGGCCGACGAGTCTGGCACGAGCGACAACTTCCAGAAGTACCTCGCGGCCGCGGCGCCGCAGGACTGGACCTTCGGCGTCGGCAAGAAGTTCGCCGGACCTGGCGGCCAGAGCGCGGCCAAGTCGGACGGCGTGACCCAGGCGGTGAAGTCCACCGAGGGTGCGGTGACCTACGTCGAGCAGTCCTTCGCGGAGAATGCGTCCCTGACCGTCGCCAAGCTCTCGACCGGCGCGTCGGCCCCGGTGGCGCTCACCGCTGCCAACGTCGGCAAGGCCGTCGAGGCGGCCACCATCGCGGGTACGGGCAACGACCTGAAGCTCAAGCTCGACTATGCGACCAAGGCCGATGGCGCCTACCCGCTCATCCTGGTGACCTATGAGATCGCCTGCGAGAAGGGCACTCCCGCTGCGGCGCTCCCGCTGGTGAAGAGCTTCCTCACCTACACCTCGAGCACCAAGGGCCAGTCCATCCTGACGGGCCTGGGCTACGCGCCGCTGCCCGAGACGATCCGCACCAAGGTTGCCACGGCCGTTGCGGCGATCGGCTAGTCCGAAGTTCCGTAGTCGCCGCCACCAGCTGGACTTGGACGCCCCGCCGTCGCCCGTCGACGACGGGGCGTCCTAGGCTCCGGCCGGAGAGGAGGATCGCATGAGCCTGGGTTCGCTGCCACCCGTGCCGACAGATCCCGCACAGCGCTCTCCCGACCCGCTCCGAGGACCCCAGGACGCGACCCTGCGCCGGGCCGGGCGCTCGGGTGTCCGGCGCGGTGACCGCGTCTTCCGCGGGCTGACGAGGACGGCCGGCAGCGCCGTACTCGCCATCATCTTGTCGATCGGGGTCTTCCTCGTCATCAAGGCAATCCCGTCGCTGCAGGACAACCAGGGCCATTTCCTGACCAGCAAGGAGTGGGACCCCAACAACACCCCGGCGCGGTTCGGGATCGTCGCGCTGGTCTTCGGCACGGTCCTGTCCAGCCTCCTGGCGATGGTCATTGCGTTCCCCGTCGCGATGGGCGTCGCGCTGTTCATCTCGCACTACGCGCCGCGCCGGCTGGCCGGACCGCTGGGCTACGTCATCGACCTGCTCGCCGCCGTGCCGAGCGTCGTCTACGGGCTCTGGGGGATCTTCTTCCTCAACTCCCGCATCATCGACACCTCCACGTGGCTGCACACCTACCTCGGCTGGATCCCGATCTTCGGCTCGGACGGTCCGTACGGACGCTCTATTTTCCTCGCTTCGGTCGTCCTGGCGATCATGATTCTGCCGATTATCGCCTCACTCTCGCGCGAGGTGTTCCTGCAGGTGCCACTCGCCAACCAGGAGGCTGCCCTCGCCCTCGGCGCGACGCGCTGGGAGATGATCCGGATCGCCGTCCTGCCCTTCGGCAAGCCCGGTGTCATCGGCGCGACGATGCTCGGGCTCGGCCGCGCGCTCGGCGAGACCATCGCGGTAGCCCTTGTCCTCAGCCCCGCGTTCATCGTCGGCTTCAACATCCTGGAGTCGCCGAGCGGCAACACCATCGCCGCCAACATCGCGCTCGGCTTCAGCGAGGCGACCGACACCGGTCGGAGCGCCCTCATCGCGTCCGGCCTGGTCCTTTTCGGCTTGACGCTCGTGGTCAACAGCGTTGCCCGCGCCGTGATCTACCGGCGCCGCGACTTCACCGGAGGCACCCTCTGAGCACCCC
>JANLPD010000449.1:0-3578 GCA_031367045.1 Frankiales bacterium
GCGAACACGTCGCCACCGTCGGGGGCCACCGCTACCTTGCGCTCCTGGTACGGCAGCGGTGTCGTGTCGAAGAGTTGGGCGATGCCCTGTCGGCCCTCCACCTCCGTCAGCAGGACCTGCCTGCCGCCGGCCGCCAGGGCCAGCGCGAGGGCAGCGGCCACCGTCGTCTTGCCGGTGCCGCCTTTGCCGGTGACGACGTGCAAGCGCACGTCGGGGAAGTCCGCCATCGGGCTCAGGTTAGGTGCATGCTCCAGACCGTGCCGATGGGGCTTGGAGTGAGCCCTGCCCGCGGACATGTCGAGGGAGACGCCTGTGCAGGTGTTCGGAGTCCTGGTCCTTGTGCTGCTGATCGCGCTGGGCTTCTGGCTGCTCACCGGCATCCGGATCGTCCAGCAGTACGAGCAAGGCGTGGTGTTCCGCCTTGGCCGGGTGCAGGCCAGCGTCCGCGAGCCCGGGCTGCGCCTGATCATCCCCGTGGTCGACCGGATGGTGAAGGTGAACATGCAGATCATCACCATGGGTGTTCCCGCGCAGGAGTGCATCACCAAGGACAACGTGAGCGTCCGGGTCGATGCCGTTGTCTATTTCCGCGTCGTGGACGCCGTGCGGGCCGTCGTCAACGTCCAGAACTACCTGTTTGCCGTCTCGCAGGTGTCGCAGACGAGCCTGCGCTCGGTGAGTGGAAAGGCCGAGCTCGACGAGCTGCTGTCAGACCGCGACCGCATCAACGCCGACCTGCGCGCCGTCATCGACGAGCCGACCGAGGGTCCGTGGGGGGTGAAGGTCGAGCGGGTCGAGCTCAAGGACGTGGCGTTGCCGGAGAGCATGAAGCGCTCCATGTCGCGCCAGGCAGAGGCCGAGCGCGAGCGGCGCGCCCGCATCATCGCCGCCGACGGCGAGCTGCAGGCTTCGGTGAAGCTGGCCGAGGCCGGCCGGGCGCTGTCGAACGACCCGAGCGGTCTGCAGCTGCGCCTGCTGCAGACCGTCGTAGAGGTCGCGGCCGAGAAGAACTCCACTCTGGTCATGCCGTTCCCGGTCGAGCTGCTCCGCTACTTCGACCGCCTGGCCCCAGGCCCGGACAGCACGCCTCACACGTCCCCGCCGGCCGCGAGCCCGGTCTGATCGCGGTCCGACAAGGCAGCCGCCGTACATCCGTTGATGGAAGGGCTCTCGCTAGGCTCCGGTGCATGACCATCTGGGAGTACGCGACCGTCCCTCTGCTCGTGCACGCGACGAAGCAGATCCTCGACAACTGGGGCCAGGACGGCTGGGAGCTGGTGCAGGTCGTACCCGGGCCCGGTGGCGGCGAGCAGGTGGTCGCCTACCTCAAGCGCGAGAAGGCGTGACTGCCCGAGAGCGGCTGGCAGCGCTTGGGGTCGAGCTGCCGTCGGTCGTGCCGCCGGTTGCCGTCTACGTGCCGGCGGTCCGCTCGGGCAACCTCGTCTTTACCAGCGGCCAACTGCCGATGGTGGCCGGCGAGCTCCCTGCCAAGGGCAAGGTTGGAGCGCAGGTCACTGCCGAGCAGGCCAAGGGCCTGGCGCGTACCTGCGCCCTGAATGCCCTGGCCGCTATCGATGCGCTCGTCGGCCTCGATAGCGTCGTCCGGATCGTCAAGGTCGTCGGCTTCGTCGCCTCGGCCCCCGATTTCGTCGGTCAGCCCGGAGTCGTCAACGGCGCCTCCGAGCTGCTCGGTGAGGTGTTCGGGGAGTCCGGGCGGCATGCCAGGTCGGCCGTCGGTGTTGCCTCGCTCCCGCTGGACGCCCCCGTCGAGGTCGAGCTCGTCGTCGAGGTCGCGTGAGGACCGTGAGCGCCCTGGTTTCCCGGCCGTGACCGCTAGCCTCCCCGAGGGCATCGCCGCGCGTGCGCGTGCGCTGGCGGGTGGCACCCACGTCCCGCCCGCGCCGCGGGACGCCTCCACCGTCGTCCTGCTCCGAACCGGTTCATCGGGGCCCGAGGCCTATCTGCTCCGACGGGTGAAGGGCATGGCTTTCGCGGGCGGCATGCACGTCTTTCCTGGCGGCTCGGTAGACCCCGAGGACGGCACGGCCGACATCGGTTGGGCCGGTCCTGCTCCATCGTGGTGGGCCGCGCAGTTCGGCGCCGACGAGCCCCTGGGCCGAGCCCTGGTGTGTGCAGCCGTGCGCGAGACCTTCGAAGAGGCAGGGGTCCTGCTCGCCGGCACTTCCGCGGACTCGCTGCTCGAGGACGTCAGCTCCGACGAGTGGGAGGAGGAGCGGCGTGCGCTCGAGGCGCGGGAGCAGTCGCTGTCCGACCTGCTGACCCGACGTGGACTGGTGCTGCGCGCCGACCTGCTGCGCCCGCTTGCCCACTGGATCACCCCCGAGGTCGAGTCCAAGCGCTTCGACACTCGCTTCTTCCTTGCCGAGATGCCGGCCGGACAGGTCTGCCGTGACGTCGGCGGCGAGGCAGACGAGCGCCTGTGGGTCCGTCCGGCCGAGGCGTTGGCAGGTGGCTTCCGCCTCATGCCGCCGACCATCGCCGTCCTGCAGGACGTGGCCGGGCACGACGACGTCGCAGGAGCTCTCGCGTCGCCGAGGACTGTCACGCCGGTGCTGCCCAGGATGGTTGTCGACGAAGATGGGACGGTGCAGTTCCTCGTGCCGGGCCACCCCGGCTACGGCGTTTGACATCGACTCCTTGACGTCGACGCCGTGACTCCGAACTCATGACCGCGCGCCAGGTGACCGCCACGGCCGGCGTCGTGCTGGCGCCCAACCCTGGGCCGATGACGCTCGAGGGGACGAACACGTGGATCCTGCGCGCCCCGGGCGAACACGGTTGCGTCGTCGTGGACCCGGGCCCGCTGCACGAGGGGCACCTGCAGGCGGTCGCGGCCTGTGGACCGGTTGAGGCGGTGCTGCTCACCCACGGGCACGGCGACCACAGTGCGGGGGCTGGGCGGTTTGCCGAGCTGACCGGCGCCGCCGTACGCGCCCTGGACCCGAGGCACCGCCTGGGCGACGAGGGACTGGGCGAAGGCGACGTTGTGCTCGGCGGTGGGCTCGAGGTGCGGGTCCTTGCGACGCCGGGGCACAGCTCGGACTCGCTGTCGTTCGTCCTGCCCGGCGCGGTCCTCACCGGGGACACCGTTCTCGGGCGCGGGACCACGGTCGTCGCGCACCCGGACGGCGTCCTTCGGGATTACCTGGTCTCGCTGCGCCGACTGCGCGAGCTCGGTGACCTCACGGTCCTGCCTGGCCACGGTCCCGAGCTGGCCAGTGCCGGGGCCGCTGCCGAGCACTACCTGGCCCACCGCCAGCAGCGCCTCCTGCAGGTGCGCGCCGCAGTTGCTGCGGGCGCCGCGACGGCAGAGGAGGTCGTTGAGGTGGTCTACGCCGACGTCGAGCGATCGCTCTGGCCCGCGGCGACCATGTCGGTCCTTGCCCAGCTGGCCTTTTTGCGCGAGCAGCCATGACCTGGCCGACCTGCGTCAGTCGAGCGGGTCCGAGCGGCACCGACGGTCGCGGTCGCGGAGCTGGCCGCTCGCACTAGCGGGCCCGGCGGGCGAGCCGCTCGGCGTCGATGATCGTCACCGCGCGTGAGTCGACGCGCAGCCA
>JANLPD010000358.1:0-5237 GCA_031367045.1 Frankiales bacterium
GGTTGCCGAGGAGTCCAGCGCGGTCACGACGCGCGCGACGTAGCGGTCACAGCCGGGGTCGTCGAGCCGGACCCGGGGGCCCTCACCTGCGGGCGGATCGAACTGCACAGCCGCCGGGTCCTGCAGTTCCAGGCCGAGCGCGGTAGCGGTCTCGCGGGCCATCCCGCGCATCGACAGGGCGTAGCCGCGGTCCGGGGTGACAGCGATGTCGAGCACTTCGTCGCGCAGCCCGAGCAGCAGCGCGACGTCGCTGCCCAGCGGCGTCTGCTGGTCGAGCACCAAGATCCCGTCGGATTCGGCTGAGATCCCCAGCTCCGCGGCGGAGCAGATCAGCCCGTCCGAGGTGCGGCCGTAGGTCTGGCGCCTCGCGATGCGGAAGCCGCCGGACAGCTCCGCCCCGGGCGTGGCGAAGGCGACGCGGTCGCCGGACCTGAAGTTGGTCGCACCGCAGACGACCTCGTGGACCCGGCTGCCGACGTCGACATGGCAGAAGCGGAGGGGCTTTTTGAACTCTGTGAGCTCTTCGATGCCTAGGACCTGCCCGACCACGACACCGGTGATCTCGTGGCCGATGCGCTCGATCTGCTCGACCTCCAGACCCACCCGGACGAGCGCAGCGGCTAGCTCGTCCGCAGTTGCGGTCAGGCCAGGCAGCAGCGTGGCGAGCCAGGAGACGGAGACGCGCATGTCAGCCCTCCATCCCGAAGGCAAAGGTGAACCGTGGGTCGCCTTCGTACAGATCCCGGATGTCGGTGATGCCGTGCCGGAACATCAGGGTGCGGTCCAGCCCCATGCCGAACGCGAAACCGCTATAGACCGCGGGGTCGACGCCGCACGCCACCAGAACGGCCGGGTTGACCATGCCGCAGCCGCCCCACTCGATCCAGCCCTCGCTCGAGCAGACCCGGCAGGGCTCGCCGCCCGGTAGCGCGGCGGCGCCCCGGCAGGAGAAGCAGACCAGGTCCAGCTCCGCCGAGGGCTCGGTGAAGGGGAAGTACGACGGACGCAGCCGGGTGGTAATCCCCTCGCCGAACATCGCGCTGGCCAGCGCGTCGAGCGTCCCGCGCAGGTGGGCCATCGTGATGCCCTTGTCGACGCACAACCCCTCGACCTGGCCGAAGACGGGCGAGTGGGTCGCGTCGAGGGCGTCGTTGCGAAAGACCCGACCAGGGCCGATGACGTAGACCGGCGGCTGGCGCGTGAGCAGGGTCCGGACCTGCACAGGCGAGGTCTGGGTGCGCAGCAGCAGATGGCTGTCCTCGCTGCCGTCCGCAGCGGCCAGCCAGAGGGTGTCCTGGAGCTCGCGCGCCGGGTGGTCGGCCGGCATGTTGAGAGCGTCGAAGTTGAACCACTCGTGCTCGACCTCGGGGCCTTCAGCAACCTCCCAGCCCATCGCCGTGAAGACGTCGGCGATCCGCTCCGACGCCGTGGTGAGGGGGTGGCGCGCACCGACCGGCAGCCGGCCCGCCGGGACGGTCAGGTCCACCTGCTCCTCGACCAGGGCGCGGGAGTCGCGCTCGGCCTCCAGCTGCGCGCGGCGGTCTGCCAGAGCACCCTCTAGGGCGCGGAGCACCTCGTTGACGCGCTTGCCGGCGTCAGCCTTGGCCTGCGGCGGCAGGGTGCCGATCTCGCGGCGCCCGAGCGCCACCGGGGACTTGTCGCCGAGGCAGGCGGTCCGGGCCGCAGCCAGCTGGTCGAGGCTGTCGGCAGCGGCGATGGCGGTGATGCCCTCGGCGCGGGCCAGGTCCAGGGCGGCGGGCTGCAGCAGGCTGGCCTGCTTGGGGTCGTAGTCGGGCGCGGTCACGCGGGTAGCTCCAGGGATCGGGTCGGTCGGCGGGAAGTCTCGCAGCAGGCGGGCCGGGCACGGTGCACGCGGCCGACCCGGGTGGGCCCGGCGCCGTTACCGCCGCGGCGGGCTAGTCGAACGAGGGGGTGCCGGCGGGCAGCACAAACCGGAACAGCGCTCCCCCGGACGGCGACCGGGCCACTTCGACGCTGCCGCCGTGGGCCTCGACGAGGCCCTTCACGATGTAGAGCCCCAGCCCAGTGCCGCCCCGCCGGTCCGCCCCACGCCAGAAGCGGGTAAACACACGGCTGGCGGTGGCCTCGGGGATGCCCTCGCCCTCGTCGGTGACGACGACCTCACAGCCGCCGTCATGCGGCCGGACGGTCACGGTGACCGTGCCGTCCCCATGGCGCAGCGCATTCTCGACGAGGTTGCCGAGCACCTGCTGGAGCTTGTCCGGGTCGATCCACATCTCTGGAAGCCCGTCGACGACGGTAACGACGAACTGGTCGGCGGGGTCGCCAGCGGCAACGCGTCCCGCGATGACCTTGCGGACAGCAGCGGGCACGTCGACGACCTGCTTGCGCATCTCAAGGCGCCCAGCGTCGATGCGGCTGACGTCGAGCAGCTCGGTGATCAAACGGGTGACGCGATCCGCGTCGGCGTTGACCGTCTGGAGCATTACCTTCTTCTGGTCGTCGTTGAAGCGCTCCCACTTGGCCAGCAACGTGGCGGTAAAGCCCTTGACGCTCGTCAGCGGCGAGCGGAGCTCGTGGGCGACCGTTGCGACGAGGTTGCCTCGCGACTGCTCCAGCCGCTCCCGGGCGGAGCAGTCGCGCAGGCACACCACGAGGCGGACGAGCCGTCGCGCGTCGTCGCGGACGTAGCGTGCGGTGACGAGCAGGTCCCGGCCCTTGGCCGGACCGGCGCAGAGCTGCAGCTGGGCCTCTGGCTGGCGGGTCCGCGACAGGAGCCCGCCATAGGGATCTGTGCACGACCACCAGTCGCGGCCAGTATCGTCGGTCAGGGGCAGCACCTCGCGAAAGTCCCGCCCGACCGCGGCGTCCGCAGGCTCGCCGAGCAACCGAACGGCGGGCGGGTTCAGGGCCACCACCCGGCCGGCCGCGTCGGCCACGAGGACGCCGTCGGGCAACTCGTCGTACGCCCTCTTGTCGGGCTGGTCCACCACGTCTGCCACGCGGTCCTCCTCCACCCAGGGGCTGAGCGTGGCCACTGTACGGCGGCTCCGCTGGTCAGCGGCGCTGTGCCCGCGCTGAGGCGTAGGCGCAGACGGCGGCGGCGGTCGCGAGGTTGAGCGACTCGGCGCGCCCGTGCAGCGGGATGCGGACTGTCCGGTCGGCCAGCGCGAGGGCCTCGCCGGACAGCCCTGCGGCCTCCGGGCCGAGCAGCCAGGCCGTGGGCGCAGTGAGCCCGCCGGCATCTGCCAGGTCGTCGAGGTCGTGGTCTCCGGCCCCGGTCGCCGCGAGGACCTGCAGGCCCGCTGCCCGCAACGCCACCACGACCTCAGCCAGCTTGGGTCCCGAGACGACGGGGAGGTGCCAGAGGCTGCCGGCGGTCGCCCGGACGCACTTGCCGCCGTGTGGGTCGACCGAGCCAGCCGTCAGGACGACGGCGGCAGCACCGGCCGCGTCGGCAACGCGGATGGCGGTGCCGGCGTTGCCCGGGTCGGCGACGCCGTCGAGGACGACCACGAGGCGAGGGGTGCCGGCCAGCGCCAGGGCGAGCGGGACGTCGAGCAGCGACGCCGTGCCAAGAACGCCCTGGGGGGTCACGGTCTCGCCCATGGCCGCGAGGACGGCCGCTGTCACCTCGGTGACCGGCACACCGGCGGCAAGGGCCTCCGCGACGAGGTCATCCTGCCGGCCGGGCTCGGCATACAGCTCCAGAAGGGCACCCGCAGCGACCGCGGCGCGCACGGCTTGGGGGCCTTCCACGACAAACCGGCGCTCGGCCAGCCGGGCCGAACGCCGAGTCAGTCGTCGTACTGCCGCGACCCGCGGGGAGCGGATCGAGGTGATCTGCAGGGTCAGGCCGCCGGGGTCTGCGCCTGCGCGCCGCCCAGGCCGTCGGGCAGCGCCGCCCGGGCCACCTCGACAAGGGCGGCGAACGCCGCCGCGTCGGTTACGGCCAGATCGGCGAGGACCTTGCGGTCCACCTCCACCCCGGCAACCTTCAGCCCCTGGACGAGACGGTTGTAGGTCATGCCGTTCAGCCGGGCTGCCGCGTTGATGCGGGTGATCCACAGCTGGCGGAAGTCGCCCTTGCGCTTCTTGCGGTCGCGGTACTCATAGGTCGCCGAGTGGAGCAGCTGCTCCTTGGCCTTGCGGTAGAGCCGGCTGCGCTGGCCCCGGTAGCCGCTGGCCTTCTCGAGGACCTCACGACGCTTCTTGTGGGCGTTGACCGCCCTCTTGACGCGTGCCATCTGCTATTCGTCCTGTCTGTGCGGGATCTGGGAGGGGCCGACGGGGAGGGACCGTCCGGGGCGGAGAAGGCCTAGCGGCCGAGCAGCTTCTTGACCGCCTTGAGGTCGGCCTTCGCCACCTCGGTGGTTCCGGTGAGGCGGCGGGTCAGCGTGCTGGACTTGTGCTCGAGATAGTGCCGCTTGCCGGCCTTCTCGCGCAGGATCTTGCCGGTGCCGGTGACCTTGAAGCGTTTCTTCGCGCCGCTGTGGGTCTTCTGCTTGGGCATGTCGGTCTCGTCCTTCTTCTGGTCTGGCGTCTGATCAGCTGGCTGCTGCGGAGGGATCCGCGGGCGGGGCACTGGGCTTCGGGGCGCTGGGCTTCGGGGCACTGGGCTTCGGGCGGGAGCTGGGCGCTGGGGCACTGGGCTTCGGGGGGGCGCTGGGCGCTGGGGCCTTCGGCGCACTGGGCGCTGGGGCACTGGGCGCTGGGGCACTCGGCGCTGGGGAACTGGGCGCTGGGGAACTGGGCGCTGGATCAATCGTCGCTGGAGCGCTCGAGTCAGCAGGCGTGCCCGCGGCCAGGGCCGCAAGTGCGTCCGCGGGCTCGGGCTCGGCCTTGCCTGCCTTCTTCAGGTCGGCAGCGCTCTTGTGGGGCGCCAGGACCATGATCATGTTGCGGCCGTCCTGCTTGGGCGACGACTCGACGAAGCCGAGGTCCTTGACGTCCTCGCCCAGCCGCTGCAGGAGCCGAAATCCCAGCTCCGGCCTCGACTGCTCGCGGCCTCGGAACATGATCGTGATCTTGACCTTGTCACCGGCCTTGAGGAACCGGACGACGTGGCCCTTCTTCGTCGCGTAGTCGTGCGGGTCGATCTTCGGGCGGAGCTTCATCTCCTTGATGACGGTGAGCACCTGGTTCTTGCGGCTCTCACGCGCCTTCTGAGCGGTCTCGTACTTGAACTTGCCGTAGTCCATGAGCTTGGCCACCGGCGGCCGGGCCATCGGGGCCACCTCGACGAGGTCGAGGTC
>JANLPD010000363.1:0-4877 GCA_031367045.1 Frankiales bacterium
CTCAGCGACTCGGCGATCGCCGGGACCGCTCGCTTGAGCCTCGTGGTGTGCCTCGCCGAGCGCTGTGAAGCGCTCGCCGCCCGGATGGAAGGCACCGTCAGCACTCGCGCTGCCCGGTCGCCGGAGGGTCCGGCAGGGCCCGTGAGAGTGCCCAGTACTGGCGGCTAGCGATCCTCCTGGTGCGTCGATCTGCAGCGGGTCAGCCGAGGGTCATTGGAAGTCGCCGGCGTTCCTGCGGAAGTCGCGCAGCACGCAGACCAATGCATGGATCCCGTGGGGGGGCAGCCCCGGTTCCGCGAAGACGGTTGCGTTGAGCTGTTCGGTTGCCTTGAGCGCGAGCCGCCGGCCGCCGGCGGTCAGCTCGACGAGGATCGCACGACCGTCCGTGGGGTGAGGTGTGCGGACCACCAGCCCCGCAACCTGCAGCCGGTCGACGGCATTGGTGATGCTCGTCGGGTGGACCTGCAGCCGCTCGCTGGCCCTCTTGACAGGCATCGAACCGCGACTGCTGAAATGCAGCAGCATCAGCAGCTCGTAGCGTGCGAAGGTCAGGTCGAAGGGCCTGAGCACCTCATCGACGCGAGCCTGCAGGATCTGCTGGGCGCGCATCACCGAGGTAACCGCAGCCATTCCCTCGGCCACGGCGCCCCAGCCGTGCTCCTCCCATTTGCGGTGGGCTTCGCCGATCAGGTCCATCCGCAGACGTTACGTCCGCAGCAGCTCGATGGCCGACCCTCGGCTGGACGTCCGCCCAGTGGGTGACAGATGGAGGACGTCCACGTATTCTCATGGACCAGACCCGAGGAGATGAAGGCCGTGTTCGACGCCTACGCGCTGTCCGAGGAGCACGTCGCGCTGCGGGACGCAGTTCGCCATCTGGTGGCGGACAAGGTCACCCCCTACGCCGCCGACGTGGACGAGACGGCGGCTTTCCCGCGGGCTGCGTACGACGCCCTGCGCGCCGCCGACCTGCACGCAGTGCACGTCCCCGAGGAGTACGGCGGAAACGGCGCCGACGCCCTCGCGACCTGTCTGGTGATCGAAGAAGTCGCTCGGGGCTGCGCCTCGTCCTCCCTCATCCCGGCGGTGAACAAGCTAGGCACCCTGCCCTTGCTGCTGGCCGGCACGGAGGACCAGAAGCGGGACTGGCTGACGCCGCTCGCCGCAGGTGACGTGCTGTTCTGCTATGCGCTGTCCGAGGCCGACGCCGGGTCCGACGTTGCGTCCATGCGTACGAAGGCCCGGCGCGATGGCGACGGCTGGGTCCTGGACGGCACGAAGCGCTGGATCACCAATGCGGGGGAGGGGGACTCCTATGTTGTGTTCGCCGTCACCGACCCGTCAGCAAGACGCGGCCGGCACATCAGTGCGTTCCTGGTGTCCAAGACCGATCCGGGTGTCAGTTTCGGTGCGCCGGAGCGCAAGATGGGCATCAAGGGCAGCCCGACCCGGGAGGTCTACCTGGACGGAGTGCGGCTCCCCGCCGACCGCCTGCTGGGCGCCGAGGGCGAGGGCATGTCGATCGCGATGCGCACCCTGGACCACACCCGCATCACCATCGCCGCGCAGGCCCTCGGCATCGCGCAGGGCGCGCTCGACCTGGCGACGTCCTACGTGAAGGAGCGTCGGCAGTTCGGCAAGACGATCGCTGAGTTCCAGGGTGTGCAGTTCATGCTGGCCGACATGGCCATGAAGCTGGAGGCCGCCCGCCAGCTCACCTACGCTGCCGCGGCCCGTTCCGAGCGGGAGGACAAGGACCTCACGTTCTTCTCCGCCGCGGCAAAGTGCTTCGCCAGCGACACGGCGATGTCTGTCACAATCGACGCCGTGCAACTACTCGGTGGCTATGGTTACACCCGCGATTTCCCGGCAGAGCGGCTCATGCGCGACGCGAAGATCACTCAGATCTACGAGGGCACCAACCAGGTGCAGCGCGTCGTGATGGCCCGCGAGCTGCTGAAGTCCGCCCGATGAGCTTCGACAAGGTCGGGGTCGTCGGCGGCGGCACCATGGGCGCCGGCATCGCGGAGGTCACGGCCAGGGCAGGCTGCGACGTCGTCGTACTCGAGGTCTCGGCCGCTGCCGTTGACGCCGGAGACGGTCGGCTCAAGACATCCCTCGGTCGGGCCGTCAGGACAGGACGGCTGACGGAGGACGAGCGCGACGCCGTGCTCGCCCGGATCTCCTGGGTGACCGACGATGAGGGCCTTGCCGACCGCGATCTCGTCATCGAGGCCGCGCCCGAGGACGAGCAACTCAAGTTCGACATCTTCCGGCGGCTCGACAAGGTCGTGCAACCGGCAGCCATCCTGGCCTCGAACACGTCTTCGATACCGCTCGTGAAGATGGCGGCCGTCACGGGGCGCCCGCAACAGGTCGTCGGTGTGCACTTTTTCAACCCCGTCCCGGTCCTGCCGCTCGTGGAGATCGTCGAGTCCCTCCTCACCAGCCGGGACACGTTGCTGGCGGTCACCGACTTCGCTGAGAAGCGCCTGAACAAGCAGACGATCCGCTCCAAGGACCGGGCCGGGTTCGTCGTCAACGCGCTGCTCATCCCCTACCTGCTGTCCGCCGTCCGCATGCTCGAGTCCGGTTTCGCCAGCGCAGAGGACATCGACCAGGGGATGGTCAAGGGGTGCGCGCACCCGATGGGACCGCTCGCCTTGGCCGACCTGATCGGGCTCGACACGACCGCCGCGGTCGCGCAGTCGATGTACGAGGAGTTCAAAGAGCCGCTCTTCGCACCACCGCCGCTGCTCAGGCGGATGTGCGAAGCAGGCCTGCTCGGCCGCAAGGTCGGGCAGGGGTTTTTTGCCTACCACTGAACCCTGGCTCGCGGTGCCAGTTGCGGTGAAAAAAAAGTGCCGGCGGACCAGGGACCCGGCTCAGCCACCCAACAGGAGCAGTAGACCGCCGACGGTGAACACGACCATCACGAGCAGTAGCGGGTACTGCGAGGTGCGGGCTGTTCGGCCGCTGGATAGGCGTACGGCCCGGTCGTGGGCGAGCACGACCCCGAGCACGTGGCCGAGCACGATTGCGGTCACCTGCACGACACTGATGGTGCGCGGCCGGACCGCGGTGTAGTCGACCGCGTTGGCCGCTGTCCCGAACAGGTCGACGCCGCGCTGGAACGGGTCGCTGGCCAGGATGTAGGTCAGCTGGCCGTCGAGCAGGAGCAGCGAGAAGTAGTGCGCGATGGCATAGCCGGCGGCGATCGGGATGACGGTGTGGGCGTAGGCAGACGGCCCGTCCGGCACGCCCGCGACCCGCCCGGCGACCGTCGTCGCCCCTGCGTACAACGCGGCCACGAGCGCAACCACAAGGGTCAGCCCGAGGAGCTGCGGCAGCGAGCGCGCGTCGCCGGAGATGCCCGGCCCGTTCTGCCAATAGGTCGTACGAGTGAGCCCGTCGAATGCCGTCGTACCGACGAGCACGACCACGACGGCGGCGAGGCCCGGAGCGCTCGACAACCCCGCTGCGCCGTCGAGCGGGCTGCGTAGTACCAACCGCCCGTCCTCGCGTCGCCCGAGCGGCGACAGCCTGGCGAGCAGCGTGCTGTAGACCTCGAAGCCGTCCCCCCGGGCGAACCACCCAGCGCCGAACCACAGGGCAGCGAGCAGTTGCACGACGGAGTAGGCGATCACGAACGTACCGACCTTGGACGGTGTTGACCGCTCCGGGTAGGCGAGCTCGAACCACCCGAAAGCCAGCAGCGACGCGGCTGCCGGCCAGTAGCCCACCCGGGCGAGGCGGTCCTCGCCCGGTGCGGGGCCGGTCAGCGCAGCGAGCCCCTTGTGCAGGGCCCGCAGGGGGTTCAGGACTCTCCACACCGGGCCGAGCAGTAGGCTCGCGGGCACCAGCCCGACCCAGAAGGTGATGAAAAACGCCCACGGGGCGATGTTGGCCGGCGGGTCGGCGGGACCGACCAGCGCGACGGTGAGCACCAGAGTGGTTGCCGCCAGGGCGAGCAGCCGGAGCAGCATCCGCAGGACGGTGCTGTCGAGCACCCGCTGAACCACGACAGGGATCGCGATCCCACCTGCGTCGCCCCTCAGCCGCGGGCGGGGCCAGAGCACCCCGAGCGCGAGGAACGTTGTGAGGACCGCGATGGCCGCGCCGATGACGACGAAGGTGACCGGGACAGGGAGGTCCGCGCGCGTGCCGACCCCGTGGGCAACCGGCGTCACGAGACCTGGAGCCGGGTCAGCAGCAGCCTGCGCGTCTCCAGCTCGACCTCGATGATCGCCGGGATGTCGGCCGTGAACTGCAGCGTCGTGGTGCTGCCGGCGGTGACATCGACGTGCTTGTCGTAGGTATGGACGTGCACCTCGTCGGAGACGTCGCTCGTCACCACGAGCCGCACCGTGCTGCCGAGCTCGACCTTGACGCGGCCGGTGGCTCCCGTGACCTTGCCGCCCTTCACGGTCAAGGACACGACCTGCACAGCCCGGTTCGGACTGGCCGTGGCAGCCGTGGTGCTCGCGCTCGACGGGGTGCGGGCGTGGCTCGAGCCCGTGCCGCAGCCGGCAGTCAGGAGCAGGGCGCTGACAGTGAGGGTGCTGACAGCAAAGCGGGTCGTGCGCATGGGCTGCAGGGTTGCACGCGTGATCGCTCGCCACGTTCGCTCCCGGTCGCCTTGCGGCTGGCCCCCGCGTCCGTAGGCTCGCGACGTGCCCCGACAGCAGTCCCTCTGGCCGAGCGCCCTCGGCGCAGCAGCCGGTCTGGCCGGCGGGCTGGGGATCGATGCCGTGCTCGGCGACCCGCGGCGCGGTCACCCGGTGGCGGCTTTCGGCAACGTGGCTGCGGCGGCCGAGCGCGCCGTGCATCGCGATTCCCGCCCGGTGGGGGCGGCCTACGCGGGCACCCTGACCGGC
>JANLPD010000407.1:0-1797 GCA_031367045.1 Frankiales bacterium
CACCGCGCCCAGGATCAGGGCGCCGGTAAGGTAGTAGATATCCTGCGGCCAGAACTCGACATTGAAGAAATAGAACCGCTCATGGCCGATATCCAGCAGCACAGCCTGGGTCGGCTGCCCCGGTCCCCGGGTCCAGCGGACCCAGGGGAGGACATAGTACAGCGTCAGGCAGAAGACCAGCACAGCCCACTTGAAGGTCCGCGCCAGGCCCCGCACAGCGCGGGGATACACCGGCACTCGGGCCCTGTAGAGGCTCGACTGGCTCATCTTCGCCTCTCCATCCGCGCGCGGCGGTGTGCTGCTCAGCTTGGTCATGGCGGTCTCAGTTCTCGCCACCACCGAGTGCATGGACGTAGAGCGCCAGGGACTTGATCGTCGCCGCGTCAAGACGCGCGTTCCAGTTCGGCATCACGCCCATGCGCGGATTGGTGACCTGGGCAATGATGGCCTCACGGGTGTCGCCATACAAATGCACGGCCCCCGTGAGCGCCGGGCCACCGACCTCGCGCTTGCCTTCACCGTTGTCGCCATGGCAGGCGACGCAGTTTTCGGCGAAGATCACCTTGCCCTTCACCGCGGCCGGGCCCGGCTGGGCCTTGCCGTAGAGGGTCAGCACATAGTCGGAGACGGCGGCGATTTCGTCCGGCTTCAGCACGCCGTCGAGCCCGAAGCGGAGCATCTGGCTCTGTCGCGCCTCGGCATGGCCGCTGCGCACCCCGTAGGTGATGGTTTGCTGGAGGTCGGCCAGCTTGCCGCCCCAGATCCAGCGGTCGGCCGCCAGCACCGGATAGCCCGGCCGCCCCTCGCCGCCGGCCCCGTGGCAGGGCTGGCAGTTGTTGGCGAACGCGATGCGCCCGGCCGTATTGGCCACCGCCATCAGGGCCGGATCCTGGCGCACCTGCTCGATCGGCACGTCCTTGATCTTGTCGAGCACCTGGGCGCGCAGGGCCGCGAGGGCCGCGACGTCCGCCGTCACCGCGTCACGCGTCGAATAGCCCCAGATCCCTCCGAAATAGCCGGAGATGCCGGGGATCGACGGGTAGACAATGCAAAAGCCGATGGACCAGACGATGGTCGCCATAAACGTCCAGAACCACCAGCTCGGCAGCGGGGTGTTGAGTTCCTTCAGGCCGTCCCACTCATGACCGGTAGTCTCGCGGCCGGAGAAGGCATCCTTTTCGATCTTGGTCGGCATCGGGGCTTCTCCTCAGCGATCGTCATTCAGGGGGATTTGGGCGTCGCGCTCGTAGTGTTCGCGACGTCCGGGCCAGAACACCGTCACCATGAGGCCCGCGAAGATCACGAACATGCCGACGACGGAATACTGCTGGAGCCAGAGGACAGCGGCCATAAACGTTTCCATGTCGCCCTCCCTCAGCGCCGTATCTTGGCCGGCTCGATGCTGCCGAAGTCGGCCATCGTGCCAAGCACTTGTAGATAGGCCACCAGCGCGTCCATCTCCGTGGGCTCGCCAGCCTTGCCGGACGCCTGCACCGCCTTGGGGTAGCGCTTGAGCAACACCTCGTTCTCGCCGGCCTGGTCGGCCTGGACCATGAGGTCCTTCCTGGCGTTGGCGATCTGCTCATCGGTGTAGGGCACGCCCACGACCCTGCTGACCCGCAGCTTGCGCTCGATCAGCGTGGTCTCGAGCGGCGTCTCCACGAGGAAGGCGTAGCTCGGCATCAGGCTCTCCGGCACCAGCGCCTGCGGGTGCTCGAGATGGGTGTAGTGCCAGTCATTGGAATACTTGCCGCCCACGCGCGCCAGATCGGGACCAATACGCTTGGAACCCCACTG
>JANLPD010000520.1:0-13605 GCA_031367045.1 Frankiales bacterium
TGTCCATTGTGCTCTGCGTCGGGACCGTATAATCCTTGTGCTTTTTTTTGGGGCGTTGGTGTTGTCGGCGGCGTTCATGGGCTTTTAGTCCTCCGCCTAGCGCCTGCGAACGCCCATGCCGATCTCGACGTAGGGGCCCGTCGGCGCAGCATCGCGAGCATCGACCGACCGGTGATTGCGGGGACTCGGCACAGCGCGTTGCCGGACAGGGTCGTCGACGACGTCATGGGCACTACCGCCCGCTCCACGGGATGTCGTCGCCGGCGTCCTCGACTGCGTACTCGCCGTGCCGGTTGACGCCGCGACTACCAGGCGCGAACGCCCATAGCCCAGTCTGTCCGGGTCCGGTCGTCGGGCAGGTCCGACGAGCATCTCCTGCTGAGATTCATGACCCCAGAAAGGTGGATGCGATGATCGGCGCGAGACCCACCCGTACGAGCCCGGCCATGTCCAGTGCAAGAATAGAGCGCCACATCGATGAACTTGCGTTGCGCTTGCCCGGACTCATGGCCGTTTCGGCTGTAGCCCCCCGTATGACCGTTTTGGTCAGCAGGGTGTCGAGTTGGGACCTGTCTGCGCCCGCGCCGAACTAGCAGGGAGCAAGGATGGCGTCCAAGGGCACAGTGCCGGGATCCGCGATGGGTCGTCCGGTCAAGAAGATCGCCGCAGCAAAGAAAGCCGTCGCAGCAAAGAAGGCTGTTCCCGCGAAGCGAGCGGCGAGCGCGTCGCTCAATGGCGAGCGCGCCCGCGACCGCGAGGTTATCGAGGCCGCAGTCCAAATTTTCTGGGAGAAGGGCTACGCGAGCGCGTCCGTGCAGGACGTCGCCGAGGCGCTCGGAATGCTCAAGGGCAGCCTCTACTACTACATCGATTCCAAGGAGAGCCTCCTCCGCAAGATCTTCGAGGACTCCCATCGGGAGATCGTCGCGATGACCGAAGCGACCATGGAGGCTGACGGGCCAGCGATCGACCGGCTCAGGCGGTTCCTCACCGACTACGCAAAGTGGACTCTCTCCCACCTCGAGCGCGCCGGTCTCTACTCCCGCGAATGGCGCTATGCCAGCGCCGAGCTCAAGGCGTCGCTGAGTGAGCAGGCGCGCTACTACGACAAGCACCTGCGGGAGCTCATCGCTGCGGGCCAGGAAGAGGGCGACCTCGACGCCGCGGTCGACGCCCGTCGCGCTTCCCTGTTCATCTGGGCGGCGTTCACCGGCTTGCCGGACTGGTTCCGGCCTGGTCGGGTCAGGGCAGAGGATGTCGCCGCTGACTACGTCGGGCTCGCCCTGCGCGCTGCTGGCGGATGGCACGAGCAACGGCCCGCGACACCACGTCGAACCCACCCCTAGGAGTCCTCCTTGTCCGCCTTTCTGTCTGCGCCCTTCACGATGAGGTTCAGCTAATCGCACAGTGCACGCTCTTGGAGCGAATGCCCGCGGGCGGTGCGGACACCCCCAAGCACGCTGCCGATAGGCGAATCGAGCGCCGCACCGTGACCAGGGAGCCTGACATGCCACTGACCCGTAGCGACCTCGCGGCGGGTGTCCCCCTCGAGCTGCGCGATGGCAAGTACGTCCACCTCGCCACCGGCCCTGCCCCCGTAGTCGACCTTGTCGCTGTCGGGTCCTAGCCCGACCATGGAAGGTGACGGTTTCAGCTGGCAGGGGTTCGAACATGCCCTGCGGACCGAGCGCATCGACGAATCGACGTTCGAGGCGCGCTGCCAGCCGGGGCGCGGCAACCGGATCTTCGGCGGGAACGTGGCAGCTCACGCGGTGATGGCCACTGCGAGCCGATCCGCTTCCGACCTCGTACCGCTTTCACTGCACGTGCACTTTCTCCGGGCGGGCGATGCGCTGTTCCCGGTGATCTATGACGTGACCGCGTTGCGCTCGGGGCGATCCTTTGAGCACTGGCGGGTCGACGCCCGGCAGGGTGAGCATCTGATCGCTACGCACGTCGTCGTCCTGCACCGTCCCGAGTCCGGGCCGGTGCACGCGGCCGTCGACGTCGAGCCAGAGTCCCCGGAAGACCTGCCGTCGATCACGAGCCAGCCGCGTGCGGGTACCAACCCCAGCATCAGGGCCGGATTCGACATGCGTCGAGGTCGTCGCTGGACCGCGGACGAGCCTGACCGCCTCCCCTTTCAGCGGGTCTGGTTTCGTTGTCGCGAGCCGCTCCCGGCCGACCCCGCGCTGCGCGCCGCCGTGCTTGTCTGGGCGAGCGATCTCGAGCTCGTGTGGGCGGCGGACCTGCCCTATCGCGAACGCACCACGAGCCGCTATGCCGCCAGCCTCGACCACGTCGTGCACTTGCATAGTCCGCTCGACCCGAGCGCGTGGTGGCTCTATGAGCAGGAGTGCCCGAGCCTCGAGCAGGGTCGGGCGCTCGTCCACGGACGCGTGTTCGCAGCAGGTCGGCTAGCCGCCTCGGTGAGCCAGCAGGCGCTGCTCAGGCTGGAGCTCGCTGACTGACTCAGTAGCCATTCGACCAATCGGTTGGTATGTTTGGCGAACTCGAAAAAGAGGAGTCGGCCGGTGCAGTCAGTCAGCAAGCTCGTCTCGGTGCCGGAGCTGCCAGGCCATCGCGTCCAGAGTCGGTGCGGACCTGGCTCGAGCAGAGAGGTATGCGCAAGGGTGACACCATCGCGCTCTTCATGATCAAACCCTCCGAACTCCTCCGCGTCATGGCTGGGCTTGTGCCGCACCGGAGCGGTCAGGCGGCCCTGACGTGATCCCGGGCTATGACGAGCTGCCGGTTCATCCCGTGCTCGGCCTGCCGCACGCCTGGGACGTCCTCGACGCCAACCTGGGGACGCTCTCGCTTCTGACGCCGGATGCGGTGGCGGCCGCTGCTGCACTGGTGATCACGGGAGAGGTGATGCCGCTCAACGTCTCGCTCGGCCTCATCTCGCCGCCGCTCTTCGGTCGCGCCGAGCTGCGTCACTCGGTGCATGCCGATGACCGCAACACGTTTGAGGACGTCCTCGACGCGTTCAACCCGCAGGCCGCGTCTCAGTGGGACGGGTTTCGGCACGTTAGGGCCCGGGAGTTCGGGTTCTTCGGCGGGGTCGAGGAGATCTCCCCCGATGATCTTGAAACGCTGAGCATCGAGCACCTGGCCCGACGCGGCATCGCTGGTCGGGGTGTGCTCCTTGACGTTGCCGGTTGGTTCGCCCGGGCCGGCCGCGACTGGGATCCGTTCGCTGGCGAGGTCATCGACTCGAGCGTGTTGGGGGAGGTCGCCGCAGACCAGGGGGTGGACCTGCGCGTGGGTGACCTGCTGTGCATCCGGCTCGGCTGGGTGTCGGCATACCGCGCGCTGACAAAGCCCGAGCGCTCTGATCCCCGTCTTTCGCAGCGTTTCTCGGGACTGCGGTCCGACGAGGCGACGGCGCGGTTCCTCTGGGACCACCACGTTGCTGCCGTGTGTACCGACAACCCTGCGGTCGAGAGCGCACCCGGCAACCTTGAGGACGGCTCGTTGCATCGACGACTGCTCCCGCTGCTCGGCATCGTCATGGGTGAGCTGTTCGATCTCGACGCGCTCGCTGCGCGGTGCCTGGCTCTCGGCCGTCATGATTTCCTGTTCGTGGCCGCACCGCTCCCGATCCCGGGTGGCCTCAGCTCACCAGCGAATGCGATGGCCCTCCTGTGACCGACGTTCCCCTGCTCGTGCCTCTCGTCCCCCACGCCCTGGCCCGCTGCCACCGGGAGGACCTGCCGGTCGGAACTCGTTTGGTGTCCCAACGACGCACCCTTGCAGAGGCTGACGTCGTGGCGTTCGCCAGGATTTCCGACGACTTCAACCCGCTGCACGTTGACGAGACGATCTCCGCCGCTGGCCCGTTCGGCCGCAACCTGTGTTCATCGGCGACACAGTTGCGATCGTGACCACTGTCGTCGAGTCGCGACCGACGTCCAGGCCCGAGCAGGGCGTGGTCGACCAGCTGGTGGCTGTCGTCAACCCGCACGACATCGTGCAGACCGGTGTCTTCGTCACCCTCATCGCGACGAGGCCGTGATGACCAGCCTCGTCCGGCAGCGTCCCTGTCAGGGGCTCGGGGACATTGCCGGGCAGCTCCGCTCGGCGTTCGAAGCGACCCGTGATGCGGTCGCGGCTGAGGCCTCGGTGATCATTGTCGTACGCTCCGCGGACCTGCTCGGCCAGGGGTCGCTTGAGGACGCCGCCGTCGCGACCGGCCTTCTTGGTCTCATGCGCGCGGTCGTCTTCGAGGGGGGTGCCAAGGGGTGGCGCGTCAATGTTGTGGCCACGGTGACCGGCGAGGATCCCCCGAGCGAGGTCCTCTCGGCCCTCGACCTCGCGGGAGTCACCGGCCAGGTGCTCAACCTCAACACCGCCACCGTCGGGAAGGTCGTCCCGTGACGACGCAACTTGCAGTGATCACCGGAGCCGCAGGCGGCCTCGGCGTCCCCATCTCCCGCCGGCTCGGAAAGGCGGGATACAACCTCCTTCTCGTGGACCTGAACCCCGCGGTCGAAGATGTGGTGGCCGAGCTGCGGGCCGAGGGCACCGTCGCCCACTCCTGCGTTGCCGACCTGTCGACGGACTCAGGTGTTGCAGCCGTCGCCGACGCGGTCCGAGTGACCGGGACACCTCTGCGGACGCTGGTGAACAACGCAGGGATCACTCGTGACGCCCGGGTGCAGAAGATGACGGTCGAGCAGTTCGACCAGGTCATCGAGGTCAACCTCGTCGCCGCCATGCGCCTCACCATCGGTCTCGAGGAGCTGTTCGTCGAAGGGTCGTCGGTGATCTGTATGAGCTCGCGAGCGGCGCTGGGAAACTTCGGCCAGGCTAACTACGTCATGTCGAAGTCCGGCCTGATCGGGTTCACCCGCGCGCTGGCACAGCAATGGGCCCCGCGCGTGCGCGCCAACGCAGTGGCTCCTGGGCTCGTCGACACCCCGATGACCCGCGCGATGCCCAGCGAGGTGCTCGCTGGGCTCGTGGCGAAGGTGCCGGCGGGTCGGATCGGGACGTCCGAGGACATCGCGGCCGCGGTGGAGTGGCTTGCGAGCGACGCCGCGTCGTACGTCACCGGACAGACGCTCATCGTCTGTGGCGGGCGCAGCCTGGCCCCGTGACACCCAAAGCAGGAAACGGGCTGTGTCGAGACACCGCAAGACAGACCGTGGAGTGCGCACCAGAGCGTGGCACCAGGTGCTTGCCGGGAGCCTCATCTGATGCCATGATGACCGCAGAACCAAACAAGCGATTGGTAGTAAAACGCCATATCGCCGGTCGCGCCTCTGGGTGGGCTGCCGGACGACGCAGCGAGGAGATCGCGTGACGGGCACGGGGCACAGCGCGCAAGAGGATGTCACGGGCGCGCTCTTTCGAGATGTGATGGCATCCTTTCCGGCTGGGGTCACCATCACGACAACCAGGGCCGAAGACGGGCGGTGGTGGGGCTTTACCGCAAGTGCATTCTGCTCGTTGTCGGCCGACCCGCCGCTCGTACTGGTGTGCGTCGCGAAGTCGGCTGAGTGCTATCAGACGTTCATGGCGTCGGAGCAGATCGCGATCCACGTCGTCCATCCCGACCAGGAGCACCTGGCCAAGAAGTTCGCTACCCGTGGGGCCGACAAGTTCACCGGGTCGGGGTTCTGCCTCAGCCAGCGTGGGCTGCCCGTGATGGCGGATGCTGCCGCTGTGCTCGAATGCGGCGTCTTCGCCAGGTACGACGGCGGTGACCACACGATCATCGTGGGTCGGGTCGAGGACGCAATGCTCGGTCCGAACAACCCGGTCGTCTACTTCCGCCGGGACTTCCATCGGTTGCCGCTGCCCGCCGAGGGCGAGGCTTCGATGACGCCTAACGGGGGAGCCGCGCTCCCGCTGGGCCGACTCGATCTTCCATGACGACCCGGACCAGCGCATGACCAGTGAATACCCGAACGTGAAGTTTGGAGCCTTCCTCGGCCCCTACCACTTACCGCAGGTCGACGCGAACTACGCGATCCACTACAACATGGAGATTATCGAGCGCCTTGACGCGCTCGGCTTCGCCGAAGCGTGGGTGGGCGAGCACCACAGTGGGGGGGTCGAGTTGATTGCCGCCCCCGACATCTTTGTGGCTGCTGCTGCCGAGCGGACCAAGCGCATCAAGCTCGGTCTCGGCGTTGTTTCGCTGCCTTACCACAACCCGTTCCAGGTCGCGGACCGCATCGTGCAGCTCGACCACATGACTCGTGGGCGGGTCATCCTTGGCGCTGGCCCGGGGCAGCTCGCGGATGACTCGAAGATGATGGGGATCAACCCACTCGAGAACCGCCGAAAGATGGAGGAGGCCTTCGGCGTCATCTACCGGCTTCTTCACGGTGAGACCGTCACCGAGGAAAGCGACTGGTTCAAGCTGGAGGACGCGTTCCTCCAGTTGAAGCCGTACTCCGACATCGAGATGGCATGTACCGCGACCGTCTCGCCCAACGGCCCCAATCTTGCCGGCCGCTACGGAGCGTCGCTGCTCTCGCTCGCGGCTACCAATCCAGCCGGCGTCGAACTGCTTGCCAACCACTGGGACGTGGCGAGCACGATCGCCGCGGAGAACGGCCGGACGATCTCGCGCAAGAACTGGCGTCTCGTCGGGATCATGCATATCGCCGAAACCGAGGCGCAGGCGCGCAAGGAGTGCGAGCACGGTTTGCTGAAGCTGCTCAACTACCTGTCGCACGTCTCGCCTGGTGGCGTGGAGTACGACGACTACGACAAGATGGTCGACGACTACAACGAGAGCGGCTTTACCGTGATCGGGACTCCCGACATGGCCGTCGGGCAGATCAAGAGGCTGCAGGAGAAGTCCGGCGGCTTCGGCACCTGGTTGAGCCTGCAGGGCGACTGGGCCAACAGGGATGCGACCTTCCGCAACTACGAGCTCATCGCCTCGGCGGTCGCGCCCCACTTCAACGGGGCGACGCCCGTGCGTGAGCGGGGCTACCAGGACGTCGTGACGAGCGACCACAGGGCGGGCAACATTACCGCTGAGTCCCAGCACATCGCTAGGGAGCGCTTCGACAAGCAGCGCGCGGGGGCTTAGCAGCGTCGACCACCTCCCCGGTTGGTCTCGCCTGCGGCGCACCCGCAGGGGGCTTCCCGTGTTCGGGGGAACGAGTTTCCAGGCAGGCTTGCGCACCCTGTGGCCAGGTGTCAGGATCTATATCAACCGACCACTCGTTTGGCAAAAGGAGTACTTCGTGTTGGATTCGGCCGCCGAGGCCATCGCTGCGATCCGTCGCGGTGAGATGGTCGTGGTGCTCGACGACGAGGGTCGGGAGAACGAAGGCGACATAATCATGGCCGCCGAGTTTGCGACGGCCGAGTCGATCTCCTTCATCGTGCGCAAGGCCGCCGGCCTGCTGTGCGTCGCGATCCCCGAGGAGCGCGCCGACCGACTCGATCTTCCGCTGATGGTCGCCAAGAACACCGATCGGGAGCGGACAGCTTTCGCGGTCAGCGTAGACGCGGTGGAGGGCACGACAACCGGAGTCTCGCCCACCGAACGAGCCCGCACCGCGGTTGCGCTCGCTGACCCATCCAGCACCCAGCTCACGTTCAACCGGCCCGGTCATGTCAACGTGCTGCGTGCCCGCGAGCGAGGCGTGCTGCAGCGGGCCGGACACACCGAGGCTGCCGTCGACCTGAGCCGGCTCGCCGGGCTGCAGCCGGCCGGAGTCCTCTGCGAGATCCTGAGCGAGGACGGGACCGGTATGGCCCGGCGCCCCGAGCTCACCCGGTTCGCCAAGCTCCACGGCCTGCGCGCCACCACAGTCGCGGACCTCATCCGGCACCGACGAGCTCACGAGTCGCTCGTCAAGCACACCTCGTCGGGGCGCCTGCCCACGCAGTGGGGTGAGTTCACTTGCCACGCCTACGAGAGCCAGGTCGACGGACTGACCCACCTCGCGATGGTCTATGGCGACCTCGCCTCGGCGGGCGCGCCCCTCGTCCGGGTCCATAGCGAGTGCCTCACCGGTGACATCTTCAGTTCGCAGCGCTGCGACTGCGGCGCACAGCTGACGGGGTCGATGAAGCGGGTCGTCGCCGAGGGTCGAGGGGTGGTGGTCTACCTGCGCGGCCACGAAGGTCGAGGGATCGGAATCGCCAGCAAGCTGCGCGCCTACCAGTTGCAGGACGCGGGCGCCGACACTGTCGACGCCAACCTCGCACTCGGACTGCCCGTAGACAGCAGGGAGTACGGCGTTGGGGCCGAGATCCTCGTCGACCTCGGACTGACTCGGATCCGGTTGCTCTCCAACAACCCGCGCAAGCGGGGCGGTCTCGAGGGCTACGGCCTGGAGATCGTCGAGCAGGTGCCCCTCGAGTCCCACCCGACGACCGAGAACCTGCGCTACCTTCGCACCAAGCGCGACCGTCTCGGGCACCACCTCACGAGCCTGGAGCACCCCGCTCCTCCGAGTACGGGCGAACTCGGATAGTCGGGCAGTGCATCCCCCGTTGGAGTGCCCACGCGCAGTGAAATGGCGTCGGCGACCACGTCCGTTGAAGAAGTTCGTCAGAGCAAGAGGCAGGTCATGACGTCTCCCACATCGGCCCCGACGGCACCGCCGTTCATCCAGCTGATCGACGTCTCGAAGTCTTTCGGCGCCACCAAGGCCGTCCGCAACGTCACCTTGGATCTGGCGACCCAAGGCACCATCCACGCACTCGTCGGTGAGAATGGCGCCGGCAAGTCGACGTGTCTCGGTATGGCGGCCGGCCGTATGGCGCCCTCAAGTGGCTCGATTTTCATCCAGGGCGAGAAGCTCGCCGTCGGGTCGCCACGTGCGTCGAAGCAGGCTGGCGTTCACGCTATCTACCAGGAGCTAACGATCGTCCCGGCGCTGTCGCCGGAGGCCAACGTCTTTCTCGGCCGACCGCTGGCGAGCAAAGGGTGGCTGCAGGAGGCAGAAATGCGCGCCGAGTACGAACGGCTCTGCGAGCGACTGGGCGTTATTCCGGCGCGGTCACGTCGCAGCGGTTCGCTCTCGGTAGCCGACCAGCAGGTGATCGAGATCATGCGCGCGCTGGTGTCCGAAGCCAGCGCAATCTTGCTGGACGAGCCAACCGCGTCGTTGGCGCACGCCGAGCGTGAATCTCTCTACGCCACCCTGGACCAGCTCCGCGACCAAGGACTCGCGCTCTCGATCGTGAGCCACAACCTTGAGGAGGTCCTCGAGCACAGTGACGACATCACGGTGTTCCGCGATGGCGAGATCGTCGAGCGGCGACCTGCGCCCGACTGGACGAAGCGGGAGCTTGTCGGGGCGATGCTCGGAAAACAGAGCATGGGAGCAGAGATCGCTGCCGGGAGCCACCAGGTGCGTGCTGACCGCCCGCGGAGGTCAGTCGACGACAAGCCGATCATGGTGGTCGACTCGCTCACCTCGCCGGGCATCATCGAGGACATCAGCTTCGAGCTCTACCCAGGCGAGATCCTCGGGATCGCCGGTCTTGTGGGTTCCGGGCGGACGTCCCTGCTGCGTGCCCTGGCCGGGCTAGACCCTCGGGCGACAGGAACGGTCTCGGTCGGGGAGTCCGGTTCCCGGGTGCCGCGGACTGTCCGTGAGGCTCGGGCGCGGAGCATCGCGCTACTCCCGGAGGACCGCAAGGGCCAAGGGCTCCTGCTCGCGCGGGACGGCGCGGACAACATCACCCTGGGCGAGTGGTCGGGACTATCGAAGTTCTCGCTCCTGTCCTCTCGCGAGGTCGAGCATGCCGCAGCCGCGGCTGCGCAAGCCGTCGGCTTTAATACGCGGCGCCTCGGCGAGCACGCGTCCCGGCTGTCGGGCGGCAACCAGCAAAAGTTGATGATCGCGCGGTGGCTGCACACCTCGCACCGAGTGCTGCTCGCCGACGAACCGACCAGGGGCGTCGACGTGGGCGCCAAGGTCGAGATCCTGGTAGCACTGGAGAAGGTCGTGGGCCAGCGGCGGTCGCTGATCGTGGTCTCCTCAGAGCTCGAGGAGGTGGTTGGACTGAGCGACCGGATTCTCGTGCTCGACAAGGGCCGCAGCCTCGGGGTCCTCGATGCCGCCGAGCAGGAGATCACGGTGGCCCTACTCCTTCAAACGATCTTCGACGCCACTGATTCCACCGCAGACGCGAGGGGTTGAGCATGTCCCAGACCGATCACGCTACGTTGCGAACGGAGAAGGCTGCCCCCGAGTCCGACAGCCATCGGCAGAACGTCGTCGTCCGTTCCCTGATCCGCTTCCCAATGCTCTACGTCCTCGCGGTCTTGCTGGCGATGACCACTTACCTCTACCCCGGATTCTGGAACCCCACGAATCTGCAGAACCTCACGCAGCAGAACGTGGCACTGGTCATGGCTTCGATCGGTATGACTTTCGTCATCATGGCGGGCGGCTTCGACCTGTCAGTGGGCGCGATCTTCGCGACGGGCGCAGTGTTCTACTTATCGTTCGACGGGGTAGCGCCGGCCTTCGTCGCCGTCTTGGTGGCCGTGGGCCTCGGCCTGCTCTGTGGGGCCATCAATGGCGTTCTCGTCAATGTTTTCCACATCAACCCCTTCGTGGCCACGCTGGGCAGCTCGTCGGCGTTCATCGGCATCATGACTTTGTACGCCGGGGCCAACACCAAATTCTCCGCGTCGAACGAGTACAGTGTCCTCGGCACGTATAAGTGGCACGACCTGATCCCGCTCTCAACCGTGGTTTCGGTCGTCATCTTCGTCGCCGCCGCCATCATCCTGGCAAAGTCGACGTACGGTCGATCGGTCTATGCAGTCGGTGGTAACAAGGAGGCTGCACGGCTCAGCGGCATCAGGGTCGGGCTCATCAGTGCGAGCACGTTCATCATCATCGGTGGGTTGGCCGCACTGGGGGGGGTCTTCACTGCCAGCCAGCTCGGCACCGCGCAGCCGAACTTCGTCGGCACGATCACCCTCGACGCGATCGCCGTGGTCATCATCGGTGGTACGACCCTGGCCGGCGGTGAGGGGGCCATGTGGCGCACCGCCGTGGGTCTGGCAATCCTCGCGATCGTCAACAACCTCTTTGCATCGCTCAACCTCGACCCCTCGCTCCAGCTGTTGTTCAAGGGCGTCATCGTCATCGTGGCGGTAGGCGCCGACGTGTGGACCCGGCGGCGTGCATCGGTCTGACGTCCGCCGGCTCCCAATCACCGCGATCGACGTCCGTGTCGACATCGGGCCCGGGTTCAGCCAGACGCAGCGACTAAGATAAAAAACGGGCGGTTGGTAGATACACCGAAGGCTGAACTGTTAGCGTCGCCGGTCGGCGAGGGGAACAGCTCTGGACCGGACGACGCTGGGAGGACCGATGACGCGGCAGCTGAGCTCAGTGATCGGCGGTTCGGCGGCGGCTGGGCCGGTCGGTTACGAGAATGTGAACCCGTCGGACACCCGCGACGTGGTTGCGTCCGTGGGGGGCGCGGACGCGGCGCTGGCGACGGCGGCCGTCGAGGCCGCTCGCGAGGCGGCGGCCGACTGGGCGGCGACGTCTCCGCTGGTGCGTTCCGAGATCATCGACCGGGCCGGGTCGGAACTCGTCGCGAGGTTTGCCGAGCTCGGTGACCTCCTCGCGCGCGAGGAGGGCAAGACCCTGGTAGAGGCGCGTGGCGAGGCCATGCGCGCCGGTCAGATGCTCAAGTTTGCTGCAGGTCAGGCTCTGCAGTTCACGGGAGGTCACGGCGCGTCGGTGCGGCCCGGTGTCGAGGTGACCGTCACGCGACGTCCACTCGGCGTCGTCAGCCTGATCACTCCGTTCAACTTCCCGCTCGCGATCCCGGCGTTGAAGGTCGGTCCGGCCTTGGCGATGGGCAACACGGTCGTGTTCAAGCCTTCGGACCAGGTCTGCGCCTCTGCGTGGGAACTCGTCGACATTCTGCAGCGCGCGGGACTCCCGGCTGGAGTGCTCAATCTCATCCTGGGGGAGCCTGAGGCAACGGGCTCGGTCCTTACTGGGCACCCCGACGTCGCAGGGGTGAGCTTCACCGGGTCGGTGCCGACAGGTCGCCGCGTGCTCGAGAGTTCGGTCGCCCATGGTGCGCGGGTGCAGCTTGAGCTCGGTGGCAAGAACCCGCTCGTCGTGCTTGACGACGCCGACCTCGCGCTCGCAGTTGAACTGGCAGCACAGGGTGGCTGGGGCTCGACTGGTCAGCGCTGTACCGCGTCGTCATTCCTCGTTGTGACGGACGGTATCCACGACCGCTTCATCGAGGCACTCGAGCGTCGCCGCACGGACCTCACGGTCGACAACGCGCGGGCACCGGGCACGGATATGGGTCCGGTGATCGACGACCGGCAGCTTCAGCGGACGCTCGGCTACCTGCATCGCGCGGCTGACGAGGGTGGGGCAGTGTGCGGGGGCGAGATCCTCGAACGGGCGACGCCTGGCTCTTACCAGGCTCCGGCACTGGTCCTGGACACCGCAGCGCATCATGCGATCAATCGCGAGGAGGTGTTCGGGCCCGTCATATCGGTGGTGCGCGTTTCCGGCTATGAGGAAGCCCTCGCGGTGGCGAACGCCAGTCCCTACCCGTTGTCGGCTGCGATCGCGACGACCAGGCTAGCGACCGCAGATCATTTCAGGCACCACTCGCGCGCTGGGATGGTCATGGTCAACCTGCCGACCGCCGGGGTCGATCACCATGTGCCCTTCGGCGGTGCCGGGCCCAGCAGTTATGGACCTCGCGAGCAGGGATCGGGTGCCTGGGAGTTCTTCACCGAGACCAGGACGCACTACGTCGCTGCCGGTCCCGTATGACCGCCCAGCCCTCGGAAACGCGATGACAGAGCCGGGCCGCGACGAGGTTCCGCCTGCCCTCCTCGTGAGCACGTCCTCATCGGGCGTCCGGCGCCTGCGGCTCAACCGGCCCCGGGCCCGCAACGCCATCAACTGGGTGCTGCGTCGCCAGCTGCGGTCCGAGTTGGAAGCGGCTGGGCTGGACGACGGCGTCCGGGTCGTCGTTCTGTCCGGCGACGATCGCGCGTTCTGCGCGGGTGGTGACGTGAAGGAGATGGGCAACGGAGTGCGCGACACGTCAGCGAAGCTGAGCATGGCAGCCACGATCAACCACCTCATCGCCGAAATGGACAAGCCAGTCGTCGCCGAGGTGCGAGGCTTTGCCAGCGGCGCGGGCTTCGGCCTGGCCACGGCCTGCGACTTCGTGCTCGTCGACGACACCGCCGTGTTCCAGTCCGCGTTCATCTCCCGCGGGCTCGTCCCGGACATGGGAACGACGTACTGGCTGGCTCGGCAGGTCGGGCTGCATCGGGCCAAAGAGATTGTGCTCACCGGACGTTCGGTGGATGCCGCGGAGGCGCACGCGCTCGGTATCGCCGCGCGGCTATGGAGTTCGGCGGAGTTCCGAACGGAGGCCGACGCGTTCGCCGAGGCGCTCGCGGCGTCGTCCGTGCGCGCGATTGGGCTCACGAAGCGGCTGCTCAACCGCGCCTTCGAGACCGATCTAGCCACGGCGCTCGACCTCGAGCGGCTGTCACAGCTGCAGGCGTCGGCGTCGGACGAGCACCTCGCCTACCTGGCCGCCCTGAGCGCTGGCGCGTCTGCGAGCGGAGCGGTGAGGGCTGAGTAGAGTACGGCC
>JANLPD010000535.1:0-1679 GCA_031367045.1 Frankiales bacterium
CCATGACCTCAGAAAGGCTACGAGGTCGACTCGAAGATCTACCTGCACTCGACGGCAAACGCGAACGGTAACTGAACCGACGGGCAACCAACAGAATCCAACGAACCTGAACTTGAGGACCTTACGCCCAGCCGCGGGCGGACGCCGCAAGCGCAGAGTCAACGCGTAGGAGAGCCGTCTGCTCTCCCGAGGACATGAGGAGCTGAGATGGCACGCGCGCCGGCACCCGCTCCCCTCCGACCCGGCAGCGAAGTGGGCGAACCCGAAATGGTTGTCCTCGCTGCCGAGAAGCTGGTCAAGTCCTACACGCGGGGGATCTGGCCCGTGCGCCGGCGTCAGCACGTGCTGCGCGGTGCTGACCTGAGGCTCCGCACAGGTGAAGTGGTGGGCCTGGTGGGGGAGAACGGCTCCGGCAAAAGCACGATTATGAAGATTATCGTCGGGGCCCTTGTTGCGGACAGTGGCACCGTGACCCGCGACGGTCGGCTCGGTTACTGCCCACAACAGCCCCAGGTGTATGCCCGACTCACCTGCGACGAGCACTTCGACTTGTTCGGTCACGCCTACGCGATGGCTGCAGAGGACATCGTCACTTCCCGTGACGGGCTGTACGAGTCACTCGGGTTCGGGCGCTACGCACTGATCCGCGCTGATCAGCTGTCCGGCGGGACGCTGGCGAAGTTGAATCTGTCCCTCGCGCTGCTCGCCGACCCGGAGTTGTTGCTGCTCGACGAGCCCTACGCCGGCTTCGACTGGGATACCTACCTGAAGTTCTGGGGGTTGGTCGCCGAACGCCGCGAGCGCGGGCGGACCGTTCTGATCATCAGCCACTTAGTCGTGGACGAGGACAAGTTCGACCGCATCATCGAAGTCAAAGACGGGCTCGCTGTACCTCGATGAGCACTGTCGTGTTCGTGCGTCGCTTCCTGGCCGACTACGCCCGCAACCCGGTCAACGTGCTCCTGCTCCTCGTCGTACCAACCGTCTTCGTCGTCGTCGTGGGCGGCAGCATCGCCGACTTTGCCAAACTGCTCAACGGCCCCGGCGGCCCCGCGGTTCAGACGGCCACCGCAGGCTGGGCCGCCGCGTTCCTGTCCGGTATCGCGATGTACTTCCAGACAGCGGCCACCCGCGAAACGGACCGGCGCATCGTGATTGCCGGGCTCGCGCCCCACCGCCTGGTCGCAGCCCGGTTGCTGACCGGCATCGCCCTCGCGCTCCTCGCCAGCGCAGCCGCCGTTGCCTCCCTCGCGGCACGCACCGGCATTGACCAGCCGGCCCGAGCCGTCATCGGCACCCTGATGTTCGCCACCATCTACGTCGCGATCGGTGCTGCCGTCGGCTCATTGGTCAGCAACCCGGTCAACGGCACCGTCATCGTGCTGTTCATCTGGATCTTCGACGTCTTCTTCGGGCCGGCCATGGGGGCCGCCGACCGGATCGCCACCCGCGGGCTGCCCACCCACTTCGTGACCCTGTGGATGGTTGACCTCCCCTCCGGTCACGGTGGTCGACTCGGCGACCTGGGTGTGGCCTTGACCTGGACCGCAGCGGCGATCGGCGCGGCCTGGCGCCTCGCCGCACGTCGCAACCGCGTCAAGCACCCACCCCGGCGCCTGCTGACCCCAGGTCGACTGAAGGCGCATCTCGCCGCGGCAGCCCGCGCCGCTAGGCGCGAC
>JANLPD010000549.1:0-3060 GCA_031367045.1 Frankiales bacterium
GTTGATCCACACCTCCTCGACCTCGGGATCATCGAGATGGCGCTGTAAGGGCCCGAATCCGGCGACCGCGTCGTAGACCGAGCGGGCCGCGGACAGCGGATCGGGCAGCGGCGGCAGGGCGGAGGTCAGGCTGCGCTCGTCATAGTCGGCAACGACGTCGTCGACGAGGCGCCGGACCACGGCGCGGTCCACCGCTGGGTCCAGGCCACGACGGCGGACCAGCTCGCGAACTTCGGCCTCGACGGCGTCGACGGCCCCTGCACCTGCCACGCGCCGCTCCCTGCCCCACCGTGTCCTGGCTCGGGCAGCCACCGTAGCGAGCGAGGAAGCCCGTGGCTAGCCTGGTCCCACGACCTGTAGACGAAGCGCGACGCCGGTCAGACCCAACGAGGCCAACCTTCCCGGTCGTTGGATCATGGCTGTGGTTGGTTGACGCTGACGTGGGCCGAAAGAGGCTGTGACCTGCATTCAAGAGGGCACTTCGGCTGACCCTTCAGTGCAGCGACGCGTCGTCCGCGCCTTTGCGGTGTTCCTCGAGTGAGCGCTGGCAAGCACGGCGAGCTCACCGGCCACGGCGTTGGACAAGGTTCGCGCACAACTCGGCAGGTTGCCCAACGCGCAGCCCAGCGGCATCGAACTCGGCTTGCCAACACGATGTTCCGCGCACCGCAGGCGTCCGAGCACGACGATGTGGAGCGATACCTGATCGGTAACTTGCGGTCCCGAGTACCCGTCAACGCAGCGACCAGCGTGGGGCCCAGGTGGGTATTGACCTGCCGGACAAGTTCGTGGCTGTCGAGCCGCGCCGGCGCGCCGGGCACCTCCGTGGTCGCGCTACTGAGTCAGGATGCGACGGCCAGCAGCGACCGGACGATGCTGGACACAGCTGACGACCCGGGCACCCTGCGGCGACTGATCCACGGTTCGTCCTCCTCGAAACGCAGGGTCGTCCCGATCTGGGTGAGCAGCAGGTCGAGCCATCCGACGTGGGCGGCGCTGTGCACCTTGGGCAGCACGAGCGACGTCGAGACGGTGCCCGGCGCCCTCGACGAACTCGATGACGTCACGGTAGGTGAAGTGCGTGCACCAGGGCGTTGACTCGGACCGCGACGGTCCTGCCTCCCTAATTGCCACTTCTGATGGCATCGACGACGGTGCCGCGGGCCGCTGCGCGCCGTGCTCACCGGGTCTTCCTGTCGGGCGGGTCAGGACCTACGCGGAACGGCTCGTCTTGAGACCGGGTACGTCGAGCCCGTCCGGTCGGTCTGCGGTCACGGCACCGGTGCGAGACTGCGTCCATGAACACGCTGGTCGGGCACGTCGCGTTGGTCCTGCGTTATCCGGTCAAGTCCACCCTCGGCGAGCGGGTCACTGCAGGAGAGGTCACCGAGCGGGGTCTTGCGGGCGACCGGACTCATGCCGTCCTCGACAGCACGACCGGTCGGGTCGCCAGCGCGAAGAACCCCCGGCTCTGGCAAGGGCTGCTCGCCATGTCCTCCCGCGCCACCGATGCCGCACCGGGTGCTTCGGTCAGCATCACCCTGCGCGACGGCACGGTCATCAGCAGCAGCGACCCGTCCGTCGACGACGTCCTGTCGCGCGAGTTCCAACGGCCCGTCAACCTCTTGGCGCAGCGACCGGCCGGCGCCACGATCGAGCGGGCGGTCCCGGAGGCGGTCCTCGACGCGGGCGCGGACGCCGAGGTGCCGCTGGTGGAGGTGACGTTGGGCGCGCAGGCGCCGGGAGCGACCTTCGTCGACTACGCCCCGCTGCACCTGATCACGACCGGGACGCTCGACCGCCTCGGGGCATTGAGCCCGAACGGCGAGGTGGAGGCCGCGCGGTACCGGCCCAACATCGTGGTGGAGACGACCGCGACCGGCTTCGTCGAGAATCACTGGGTTGACGCGTTGCTCGAGATCGGCGACGACGTGCTGCTCCGGGTCGTCCTCCCCACACCGCGGTGCGCCGTCCCGGGCCTGGCCCATGGCGCCCTGCCCCGGAACCCGGACGCCGTGCGCACACCGTTCCAGCACAACCGGCTGGTGGCTTTGGATGAAGGCGACACCGGTTGTGCCGGGGTTTACGCACAGGTGCTGCAGCCCGGAACGATCCGTCACGGCGACCCGGTCCGGCTGCGCGGTCTGAGCATTTGAGACCGGGACGCACATCGAGGACACCGTTGCCGTCTCGATGACCTCATTCACCCACCCCTCGCCCGGAACGGGCCGCCCGCCAGGGTGGCCAAGAGCGGCAGCAGTTGGCTATCTTGCCCACCATGCCTCCCGTCGTCGTCCGTGCCGCTGTCTGCGGCGCTGCTGCGCTGCTGGTCCTCGCTGGGTGCGCAGGATCCAAATCCCCCTCGGTCAAGGCCCCGGCCCCGGCAGCGTCGTCGCCGACCCCCTCAGCAACGTCAGGGCAAACCTCCGTCACCAACAACTGCGCCGGCGTGGTGGCGGCCACGACCAGCGCGCTGGCGTCCTATCCCGACGTCGGGGTCGCCGGCAGCGACGAGTGCCGATCGCTCGACATCACGACCAAGCTCACGAAAGCGGACGTCGCCACCGCCCAGAAGATCTGCGAGGCGGCGAGCGCCATCGGCTATGCAGGCAGCATCCTCAACGTCAACGTCAACGGCTTGAAGAATGTGGAGCTTTCCATCAGCGTGAAGGGCGCCCGCTGCATAGGAGAGCCCTGAGCGTGCTCGCACCGCCGGCTCCTGCGGCCGGTCGGTCGGGGTTTGCGACCGCTCGCCCAACGATCCGCTGCGCGTCGTCGCCCTGGTGACGCCCCATCCCACCCTGCGCTAAGCGAGACCTGCCAACCCTGCGGTGAACCACCCACCCGGTCGAATGCGTCCAGCCTCCTCGTCCCGCACTGCGGCACGCTCGCGCGACCCGGATGGTCAGAGGTCCCGCGATCTAGCAACGACGCCGACGGATCGCCGGTCGCTCAGGGCGACGGCGTGGTGTCCCGACCGGCGAGAGCGATCGCGTGGCCGGCCTGCTCGGCGCCCTGCCTCAGCACGCGCTCGAGCCGAAGCCGCCGGTCTGCATACTC
>JANLPD010000593.1:0-3813 GCA_031367045.1 Frankiales bacterium
TCGCTCGCCACGTGGTGGCCCGCTGCAACCACCACCTTGGTCGACTGTTCCGTCATCGGATCCTCAGGTTGCTCGTGCGCGGCACGCAGGGTTCGCCCAGACCGACGCCGTGAGCTGTCATGGGCCACGCGCACCACCAGCGAGCTTCGGTATTTCGAAAGCAAATTCGGTGTTTCGAAAAGGCTAGAGGACGATCTCGGCTCTGTCAACGCGGGATTTTCCAGGACTCCCCGCGATGACAGTGCTGTGACGAAGGTGCTCTGGCGGTTGCGCTCAGCCGGCGAACCGATGACCGAGCTTGCCGCGTACACCCGGCCGCAGGCGTAGAAGCGAGCCCGCCAGCGGTTGCTCGGAGGCCTCTTCGCTCGTCAGCCTGTGACGAGAGGTGGTGATGAAGAGGTCGCCCAGGTCGGCTCCGCCGAACGCCACGCTGCTCGGACAGGTGACGGGCAGTTGTAGGCGTGCCGTCTCGGCTCCATCTGCGTCGTATCGCCGCACCTCACCGCCACCGAAGAAGGCCACCCAGACGGAGCCCTCGGCGTCGATGGTGAGGCCGTCTGGCAGTCCCGCGGCCGGATCGAACTCCGCGAACACTGAACCTTGACTGAGGCGCCCGTGCTCGATATCGACCTCGTACCGGTCGATGCGATGCGCGTCACTGTCGATGTGCAGCAGTGTCGATCCGTCGTCGGGCCAGTCCATGCCGTTCGACAAAGTCAGATCGGAGAGGACCTGCTCACACGCACCGTCAGGGTCGATGCGATAAAGTCCCGCGGCACCAGCGATGCGCGGGCGATGGCTCGACATCGTTCCTGCCCAAAGCCTCCCTCGAGCGTCGCACACCGCGTCGTTGAAGCGGTTCTCCGGCCGCTCCTGCGAGAGATCCACGATGGTCCGCCTCGTGCCGTCGGGGTCGAGAAGCACGACGGTGACTCCGATGCCCACGACGAAACCGCCGGACCTGCGGGGGATGGCGAAGCCCACAGGTGCTTCGAGCGGCTGCGTGGACTGCACTCCGGTCACCGGATCGCAGAAGCGCAGGAGTCCTCCGTGGACGTCGACGCGGGACAGGACACCGCGCTCCTCGTCCCAGTGCGGGCACTCGCCCAGGAGGTCGTCGGCGAAGAACACGCTCCCGTTGTCCAACGCAGGCGTCAGGGGACTCATCGTTTCCCCTCCCAACGCGCCGGGACCATCCGACTCGCCGGCGGGGACGCGTGGGCGAGGCGTCCGGGGACGAGGCCCGGACCATCAGGGACGAGCAGCATGACTCTCCTTCATTCGGGCGAACGGGAGCGGGCAGCTCGATCGGCGTCGCGGACGACCGGCAGAACCTTGTCCGCCACGTAGGCCAGCCGCTTCGCCGCGGAATCGACTGGCTCACCGGGAAGTACCGCCATGAGATGGAACTCGTTGACCCCGGCTCTCGCTGCTTCCGCGAGCTTCTGCAGCGCTCCGTCCGCGTCGGCGACCTCGTACTGACCGTCCCTCAGGAGGTCCCTTGCGTCGGTGTACGGCTGCGTGCTCACGAATCCGTACTCTACGTACTGATTCACCTGGTAGAGCATGTGGTCGCCGAGCTCGCTCAGCGCCCGCTCCGGGTCCTCGGCGATGACGAGCCGGGCAGTGCGCACGGTCTTAGGGGGATCGTCGTGGAATCCACGCCTGTGCCGCACCTCGAGATAGCCGGCGACGTCCTGGTTCGTCGAGGCGAGGAAGCCGTCTCCCTTTGCGGCAGCCCGCTCCAGAGCGGGCTTCGCCCTGCCACCCAGCCAGATCTCGGGACCACCGGGCCGGATCGGACCGGGAGCGACCTTGAGCTCGGGGAACGACCAGTGACTCCCGGCGTACGAAAAGGCCTCTCCCGAGAAGGCGAGCCGGAGGATCTCCAGAGCTTGGTCCATGCGCGAGGCGCGGTCCCGCGTCGCCGTGCCGAAGCCGGCGAACTCCGGCTCCCGATAGCCAGCAGCCACCCCCAGCCGGAATCGCCCCTCCGACAGGATGTCGACCGTGAGGGAGTCTTCCGCAACGCGGAGGGGGTGGTGCAGCGGAAGCTGGAGGATGTTCGTGACGATGCCGACCCGCGTCGTCCGCATGGCGACGGCGGCAGCGAGCGCAAGAACGGACGGCGAGTAGCCGTCGTCGACGAAGTGGTGCTCCGAGAGGGAGATCTCATCGAAGAGGAGCTCAGCGTCCACCCAGCTGATCTGGCTGAGGATCTGCCGGTAACGCTCGTTCCAGGGCTGTCGCCAGGCAGCCGGGTTCCGGAAGTCGTAGAAGACGCCGAACTTCTTGGGATACACCACTGCCCACTCCATCAGGTTGAGGACCTCGCCGCAGCTTCTCGCGTGGCGACGGCGATGTGCGTGCCCGGCTAGACGGCGGTGTAGCCGCCGTCGACCGGCATCGCCACACCGGTGATGTAACTGGACTCGTCGCTGGCGAGGAACAGCACGGCCGCGGCGATCTCGGCGGGTTCTGCCACCCGGCCGAGCGGAACTCGGCTCGAGTAGAGATCGGCCACCTCGTCCGCCTCCTCAGGCGCCTTGGCCATGAAGCCCGCCAGCATGGGAGTGCGGACGGGGCCGGGGCAGACGGCGTTGACCCGGATGCGCTCGGGAGCCAGCACCACGCACAGCGACTTGGTCAGACCGATCAGCCCAGCCTTGGTGACCGAGTACAGCGGCGTGGTGAAGGAGCCCACGAGCCCGGCCGCTGAGGCCGTGTAGATGATCGAACCGCCCTTGCCGGACTTCCGCATCAGGGGGAGCACGGCCTGTGTGATGAAGAAGCCGCTCTTGAGGTTGACGTCGATGCCGCGCTGCCACTGTTCCTCTGTGATGTCGTCGATCCCGGGAGGATTCGGCATTCCGACGTTGCTCAGCAGGATGTCCACGTGCGAGACATTTCGCGCGATCTCCGAGACCGTCGCCCTGATCTGTGCAACGTCGCCGAGGTCAGCCTGATACGCAGACGCTCGACCGCCTTCCGCCTGGAGCTCACGAGCGAGCTCCTGCACCGAGTCACCATTGAGATCGATAAGCGCCACGCTCGCACCTGCTCGGGAGAGGGCCACGGCGCTCATCCGCCCGATGCCCGAGCCCGCAGCCGCGATCACTGCCACCTTGTCCTGCCACGACATGCCGTTTCCTCTCGTCGAACGCTCGGGTGATGGAGCGCGTCCTGGTCCACGGCTCGCAGGACCGGACTCGTGCTGCCGGCCGAACGACCCCGCGAGACGGGAGCGTCCAGAGTCACGTGCCGCTCTACTATCCGCCAAGCATCGTCCTGGAAAGCGAAGACGTCTCGATCGGCGGCACTGCAGACGACGGAGCCGTCCGACTCGGTCGTCTGGAGCAAGGCGGCCGAGCACCGCCCGTGACCCGATCACCCTTCTGCGCAAGCTGATGGTGCCACGTGCAGTGCCGGGTGAGCCCAGGCTGGGGCGCCCGCCACAAGAGGCCGAAGTCGATGAGGTCCTGGTGTAGGTCGAGGACTGCATCGCCCAGATACCCGGGGTGCGTGAGGTCGCGGTCATCGCGCGCCTCTCGAGCGGTGGGGGAAAACGGTGACCGCCGTCGTGTAGTATTCCCTCGGCAGTCAATCCGATAGGGTCATCCCAACCGTTCACAACGAAGTAGGCGACGCGACGAGCGTGATACTGTTGAATAAGACGCCGGTAGGCATCCAAGTCGCCAGCGGCAATCTTTGCGAACTCAGCATACAGAGCGTGTTGTGCTTCGCCAGAGTAGTCCCTCTCTTCAAAAGTCTTCGACGCAATCGCCTCTGCAATCTCGTTTTCAGTCGGCTCAG
>JANLPD010000678.1:0-2207 GCA_031367045.1 Frankiales bacterium
GCCCGGTGATGAGGGCAGCCAGGTCGAGGCGCCCCTCTGCGGCGAAGCCCAGCAGCTTGGGGATGTCGATGAGCGGATCGGTCGAGCCGTAGACGCAGCCGGTGAGGGTCCGGGCGAAGTGGAACAGCTCGAGCGCGGTGAAGCTCACCTGCTGCTCCTTGCCACCGATCCCCACGACGGTGGTCTGGCCGCCCCGGCGGGTCGCGCCCCAGCTGGCGCGGATCGTCTCGGCTAGCCCCACACAGTCAAAGGCGTGGTCGGCGCCACGCCTCTCGGTCAAGCCGCGGACCTGCTTGGCCAGCTCGCCGCCAGCCTCGAGCACATCCGTCGCGCCCATCGTCTGCGCGAGGACGAGCTTGTCCGGAGACCGGTCGACGACGATCACCTGGCCGGCGCCGGCCAGGCGCGCGCCCTGCACGACGGACAGCCCGACGCCGCCAAGCCCGACGACGAGGACCGACTGCCCCTCGCGGACCTTGGCGGTGTTGAGCACGGCGCCGACGCCGGTCATGACCGCGCAGCCGACGAGGGCGGCCTGCTCCAGCGGCACCTCGTCCGGCACGGCGATGACCGCCCGGGCGCTGACGACCGTCTCCTGAGCAAAGCCGGCCGTCGACAGCCCCGGGTAGAGGCCCTGGCCCTGCCACGAGGCGTACGGCGCTGCCGCCGCATCGCTGGAGTGCTCGCAGAGCCAGGGCTCGCCGGCCGTGCAGTACCAGCACCGGCCGCACGGCGGCGCCCAGCAGAGCACCACCCGGTCACCGGGCGCGCAGCCGGTGACGCCATCGCCGACGCTGACGACCGTCCCGGCGCTCTCGTGGCCGAGGACGGCCGGGACCGGTTGGCGCAGGGTGCCCTTGGCGAGCGACAGGTCGCTGTGGCAGACGCCGGTAGCCGCGACCCGGACGCGGACCTGACCGGGTCCCGGCTCGGGGAGGTCGATGTCGCTGACGCGCATCGGCGCGCCGATCTCGGTCAGGACAGCCGCGCGGACGCTCATGCGGCAGACCCTAGCCAGCGCGGTTGCGCAGGTCCTCGAGCAGCGCCGAGCAGGACCGCTCGACCATGTCGAGGACGTCCTCGAAACCGCGGCTCCCCCCGAAGTAGGGGTCGGGCACGTCGAGATCGCCGTGGGCCTCGGGGTCCCACTCGCGCAGCAGCCGCACCTCCGCGCCCGGACGCATCGCACGCAGCTCGCGCAGGTGCCCCGAGTCCAGGGCGATGACCACCTCGTGGTCGTCGAACCAGTGCGGCTCGAACTGCCGGGCGGCGTGGTCGAGGTAGTAGCCGCGCGAGCGCAGAGCGGCCAGCGATCTCGCGTCGGCGTCGTCGCCGATGTGCCAACCGCCCGTTCCGGCGCTGCCGACCTGGATGCGATCTGCCAGACCGGCCTGATCGACCTGCCGGCGAAGGACTGCCTCGGCCGTAGGGGAGCGACAAATATTGCCGGTGCAGACAAAGACGACCCTCAACACAATGCCTCCACCGGGGCCTGCCTTGCGCCCTGCATCGCGTCCTCCGTCGTGGCCAGCGATCTGACGAGCGCGGGCAGGACGTCGCCGAGCGGCGCGTCGACCCGCACCTTGGCATGGTCCTCCCCGCGGGTCGGACCCTGGTTGACGATCGCGACCGGGATGCCGAGCTTGGCCGCCCGCAGGACGAAGCGGTAACCGGACATCACCTTCAGTGACGATCCCAGCACCAGCAGGGCGGAGGCCTGCTGGATCAGGGCAAAGCAGTGCTCGACCCGCTCGCGCGGCACGGTCTCGCCGAAGAACACGACGTCGGGCTTGAGCTGGCCACCGCAGACAAGGCAGTCCACGACGACGAAGCCGTCAACCAGGCGGTCGTCGAGGTCGAGGTCGCCGTCCGGCTTGCGGGCCGTGAGCTCCGCCGCCGAGGCCACGTCCCAGGACGGGTTGGCCGCGCGGAGCCGGGCGTCCAGGTGCTCGCGCGGCGAGCGCTCGTCGCACCGCAGGCAGACCACCCGGTCGAGGCCGCCGTGCAGCTCGACGACGACGCGTGCGCCGGCTGACTGGTGCAGTCCGTCGACGTTCTGCGTGACGACCCCGGTGACGAGCCCGGCGAGCTGGAGATCGGCGACGGCGTGGTGGCCGGCGTTGGGCTGCGCGCCGGCGATCACGCGCCAGCCAAGGTGACTGCGGGCCCAGTACCGCCGCCGCGAGGCCGGATCGGCGGTGAAGGCC
>JANLPD010000004.1:0-2353 GCA_031367045.1 Frankiales bacterium
GGAACTCAGATCCGACCCTGAGGCCGGCACTGGCGACGCCCGTCGAGATCAGCGCTCCCGGTTGAGTTGACGCTCATGATGGTCGAAGTGCTGAGTCGGGTAGTGGTAGAGGTCAGCGAGCGTCATGTAGTGCTTGAAGTAGGGATCCCACTGCGTGGGGTAGTGCAGCCCCCGCGCCATGCCGGCGTTGGTCTGCCTGTCCAGGTCGCGCTCCAGCGTCGCCGTAACCCGGTCGAGCCGCCGCGCCATCCGCTCGGGAGACAAGATCGCGCCTCCGATGACAGAACCGACGTAGTTGATGCTGTGGAAGGGCCTGGTCAGCGCATTAAGGAGCGCCGCGAAGGGTCGGCTGGTCCAGCTCGGCAAGGCGCCGAGGCACTTGACCATCACCAGCAGGGTGCGCACCAGCAGATAGCCGAAGAGCATGTGGAACAGCAGCTGACGGTTCGTCCACCGGGTACCGCAGCTCGGTTGCTTCAGATCATCGACCGTCATCTCGATGACGTGGCGGGCGAAGGTCTGCCGGACGCGATCCAACTCGGCATGGATCTCTTGCCGATACGCGTCCACGGCCCCTCCTTCTCAACGCTTGACGCAGATTAGCGAGCAAAGGAGCGGGCCGGCCGTGTTCTCAGAGGAGAGGAGACATCCGCGCAGAACCATCTGGTGTCTGCTCAGTCGTCTCGAGTGGGCCAGACACAGGCCTGCACACACTTCCAGCCGTGAGCCTCGCGTGCGTAGACGTCGAAGTAACGATTGTGCTTCCCGGTGCCGTTCGAGGTTCGTGCCGACACGCCGGCGGTGTCACCGGCCACGTGTACCACCACCTGGTCGATGCTCAGGGCGGGCACCGGGTTGGCCCGCAGGTCACTGATGTAGCGCGCCTCATCCCATGCCTCGCCGGTTGTCCCGTCGACGTACTTGAACCCGTCGGAGAGCACATTGCGGAGCTCCTCCCAGGAGCCCTGACGGCAGGCCGCGATGAACCGCTCGTTGAGGTCGGTCAGAGTCTCGACATCATCCATGAGTCGATCTTGGACACGTACCACCAACCGTGACAACCCCTCGCGTTGACTCGACAAAAAATAGCCAAGCACGTCACGGCATCTGTTGGAGAGGCAGGAACATCAGCACCTCTGCGCGGTCATCGTTGGGGGAGAGCTGATGCCGCTCACCGAAGTTCCCCGGGGTTGCTCATCGATTGTCCCCACCCTGGGCGGTGCTGAGGTTAGCCTCTCGGGGTCTCTCTCGGTGTGTGCTCGGGGCGTGTCGCGCAGGTCGTTGAGGGTTGCTTGTTAGAAGGCGGGTTCCCCCGGCTTGGGGCTGTTGGGCTGGCTGCTGGTGGGTCTCCATTCGTCGATGTCGTCGGGCCAGGGTGCGGGTCTGCCGTTGTCGTCCCAGAAGCCGGTCTCCTGGCCGGCGTCGAGCAGGGCGCGGTCGCGGAGGAGGGCGAGGTCGTGCTGGTGGCGAGGGTCGGCTTGGCGGCGGGCCCAGGCAGTCTTGCGGCAGTTCCCGGAGCAGAATCGCTGCCGGCCGACGGGCTGGAAGGTGGTCCAGCAGACCGGGCAGGTGGCGGTCATCGGTTGGGCTCGTGGGCGTTGGCGCGCCGGAGCTTGTCGGCGCGTGCCTGGTGGGATCTGAGCCGGTAGCTGTCGCCGGACAGTTGCAGCACGACGCTGCGGTCCAGGAGCCGGTCGAGCATCGCGGCGGCGACCATCTCATCGCCCAGAACTGAACCCCAGCTGCTGATCCCTCGGTTGGTGGTCAGGATGATCGACGTTTTGAGGTGTCGTTGGCTGATGACCTGGAACAGGGCCGCGGCCGCGTCGCTGGGCAGGGCGAGGTAGCCAAGCTCATCGATCACGAGCAACGTCGGGCCGGCGAAGAACCGCATGGTGGTGGCCCATCGGCCTTCGATGGCGGCGCGGTGGCAGCGGGCCGCGAGGTCGGCCGCGGTGGTGAAGTAGGTCCGGTAGCCGGCCTCGGCGGCCTTGCGTGCGAGCCCGACAGCGATGTGGGTTTTCCCGACGCCGGGTGGTCCGATGAGCAGCACGTTCGCGGCCTGCTCGATGAACCGCAGCGACGCCAGGTCGGTGATGAGGGCCCGGTCCAGGGTGGGGCTAGCGTCGTAGTCCAGGTCCTCCAAGGTCCATGGCGCGGGCAGGCTCGCGAACCGCAGCCGTCCGGTCAGTCTGCGTTGCTCGGTGGCTTGGACTTCGGCGTCCAGGAGCCGCTCGAGCAGGGCGGTCGGCGACAGCCCCTCGGTGCGCGCGGCGTCCAGCACCTCGGGCAGGACCTCGGCCGCGGTGGGGAGCTTGAGGTAGGCGAGGTGGGCTCGTAGCCGCTGGTAGGC
>JANLPD010000482.1:0-2944 GCA_031367045.1 Frankiales bacterium
ACCCCAGGGCGGTGGTCGACCACAAAGCCGCGCGCGTGCAGCCCTTCGACCACCCGCGCGGCGTCGCCAGGGTCGATCGTGACGTGGCCGCCGCGCTGCGCCGGATCCTGCGGCGAGCGCACGGTGAACCCGCGCTCCACCGCCGACTCGTAGAGCGGCTGGGTCATGGACTGCGACCGCTCACGGATCTTGGTCATGCCGATCCCGACGAGCTCGGTGAATGCCGGGACCGCGGCGTACGCCGACGGCACTCCGGGGGTCCCGCCCTTGAAACGCCCGGCGCCAGGGGCGTAGTGCAGCTCAGGGTCGAAGTCGAACGGACGGGCGACACCGAACCACCCGGTGGTGACCGGCTCGAGAGACTCCGCCACCTGCGGCGCGACGTACATCCAGCCGTTTCCAGGACCGCCACAGAGGTATTTCACCGAGCCACCGACGTAGAGGTCGACGCCGAGCCCCGTCACGTCGACCGGCACGGTGCCGGCTGCCTGGTATCCATCCACAAGGACGAGAGCGCCTACGGCATGGGCTCTTTCGATGAGTGGAGCAACGTCGACCAGCGTCGAGGTCCGGAACAGCACATGCGAGCACTCGACAAGGGCGGTCCGCTCGTCGATCGCGTCGACCATCCGCTGCACGTCGAGGAAGATGCCGTCCGACCGGCCTGGTACGACGACAACCTCCGCACCGAGCCGGCCGACCTGCGACCAGGTATTCAGGCTGCCCGGCCACTCCAGACTGCTCGTGACGACGCGGTTGCGCGCCGCCTGCCAGTCGATGCTGCTGATGACGTCGCCCAGCAGGTCGGCGACGCTCTGGCGCATGACGACGGTGCCGGACGGCGCGCCGATCAGCTCCGCGACGAGGTCGGCCGCCTGCCAGACCTGCGTCGCCCAGTCCTCCCAGGCATTGACGCCAAGCTCGCCCCACAGCTCGGCGTACTCCGCGAGGCGCCGCGGCGTGCCGGCGTGCATCGCGCCGAGCGTGTGGCTGGCGAGGTAGGTCTTGTTCGCCAGGACGGGGTACTGGCCGCGCAGCAGCAGCAGGTCGTCGTGCGCGCTCACGACGGCGCCCCGATCCGGCCGACGAGAGTGAGAACGTCCGCGGCGAGCCGCCGGGCGGTCTCCTCGTCCTCGCAGACGGCGACCTCGTGGCCGGCTTCGCTCACGACACTGGTGAGCACCAGGACCAGCGCGTCACCCCAGGGCTCGTCGCGGCCGGCCAGCAGAAGGGCGGCATTGCGACGGGTCCACTCGCGGTAGCGCCGCCGGGCCACCAGCTCGAAACCGGGCGGCCCCCCGCCGGCAAGGAAGGTCCGCGCGAGGTCGCGCTCCGCCCAGCAGCCATCGAGGTAGGCCCGCGAGCCGGCGAGAAACAGCGCCACCGGGTCGCTCTGCGTCGTACGCGCTGCGCGGACGGCAGCCGCGGCCTCGTCCTCGCGCCGCCGCTGGTAGTCCTCGAACAGCACGAGGTAGAGGTCGGCCTTGCCGCCGAAGTGGTGATAGAGGCTGCCGACGCTCGCGCCGGCGCGGGAGACGACGTCGGCGATCGAGGCTTCGGCGAAACCCGACTCGCTGAAGACCTCGCGGGCCGCCGACAGCAGGCCCTCGCGCGTCGTTGCGGCGCGCCCGGCGTTGCGCACCGTCACTGCAGCGAGCGGTAGGAGATCCGCGGCCGGGTCGTGATCTCGCCGATGGCTGACCAGTCCTGGCCCCCGAGCCGCGCGACGGGTCGAAGCAGGTCGATGGCCGGTCGGCCGTCCCGCAGGACGTCGTCGTCGACGACGATCCAGACGACCTCGCCGAAAACGACAGTCGAGCCGCCGCCGAAGTCCTTTGTGTCGAGCAGGCGGCACTCGCTAGCCGCCGGCGACTCGGCGACGCGCGGCGGCCGAACGAGCTTGCTCGGCTCGCGGGTCACCCCGGCCAGGTCGAACTCGCTCAGGTGCGGCGGGTAGTCGGTGGCGGTCGTGTTGACCCGCTCGAGCAGCTCCTCGGTGCACAGGCTGATCGTGAACTCGCCGGTGGCGAGGCAGTTGCGCAGCGAGTCCTTCGGTCCGACGGAGGTGAACTGCACGACCGGCGGCTGTACGGAGCTGATCGTGAAGAAGGAGTGCGGGGCCAGGTTGTCGACACCGTCGGCGCTGCGCGTCCCGACCCAGGCAATGGGCCGGGGCACGACGATGCTGTTGAGCAGGGCGTAGACGGCCGGCCCCAGCTGGACCGGATCGAACTCCTGGCGAGGCACTCCCCCAGCCTCCCATCCGCTCCGAGGGACGTGCGCACTGCCGCACTTACGGTTAGGTACACGCTGTAGTCTTCCGCAGATGCGGAACTACCGGCTTTCCCGAGCGGCGCAGCTGCTGGGGGTCAGCGACGACACCCTGCGCCGCTGGGCGGACGCCGGGCGGCTTTCCACCAGCACCGACGATGAGGGCAGGAGGGTCGTGTCCGGTCCCGACCTCGCGGCCTTCGCCGTCAGCTACGCCGGGGACCCCACCGGACCGGAGCGCACCTCGGCGCGCAACCGGTTCGAGGGCATCGTCACCCGCGTCCTGCGCGGCGACGTCGTGTCTCAGGTCGAGGTGCAAGCGGGTCCCCACCGGTTGGTCTCGCTGCTCACCACCGAGTCGGTCGACGAGCTCGGGCTGGCCCCTGGCGTCGCGGCAGTCGCCTCGGTCAAGTCCACCAACGTCGTCATGGAGCTGCCGTGAAACGCAATGGCTTGACTCCCGTCGTCCTCGCGCTGGGCCTGCTGACCCTCACCGCGTGCGGCACGACGACAGCGCCGAAGGCCGCCGTGACGTCACCCGTGACGGCAAAGCCGGTCACCGTCTTCGCGGCGGCCTCGCTCAAGGAGGCGTTCACCGAGATCGGCGCCGCCTACGAGCGGACCCACCCCGGTGCGAAGGTGATGCTTTCCTTCGCCGGGTCCCAGGCCCTGG
>JANLPD010000483.1:0-9019 GCA_031367045.1 Frankiales bacterium
CGCGGCATCCTCGTCACCGAGTCCGTGCGCGGCGACGGCGGCGTCCTGCTGAACTCCGAAGGCAAGCGCTTCATGTTCGACTACATCCCGGAGTTCTTCCGCAAGGAAACTGCTGACAGCGAGGCCGAGGCGGACCGCTGGTACACCGACAAGAAGAACAACCGCCGCCCGCCTGAGCTGCTCCCCCGCGACGAGGTCGCCCGGGCCATCAACAGCGAGGTCAAGGCCGGCCGCGGGTCCCCGCACGGCGGAGTCTTCCTCGACATCGCCTCCCGCCGCGACACCGAGTTCATCCGCAAGCGCCTGCCTTCGATGTACCACCAGTTCATGGAGCTGGCCGAGGTCGACATCACCGTCGAGGCCATGGAGGTCGGACCGACCTGCCATTACGTCATGGGTGGTGTCGAGGTAGATCCCGAGACAGCCGGCGCCGTCGTGCGCGGCCTGTTCGCAGCCGGCGAGGTCGCAGGTGGCATGCACGGCTCCAACCGGCTCGGCGGCAACTCGCTGTCCGACCTGCTGGTCTTCGGAAAGCGCGCCGGCAGTGCCGCGGCCGCCCACGCCAAAGCGGTCAGCGCCACGGCGCTCGTCGACGACGCGCTGGCCGCCGCCGAGTCTGCGGCGCTCGCGCCATTCCACAGCACCGGCGGGGAAAACCCGTACACCCTCTGGCACGAGCTGCAAGCCTCGATGAACGAGCTCGTCGGGATCATCCGCAACGCGGACGAGATCACCCAGGCGCTGGACAAGATTGAAATGCTCAAGTCGCGGGCCAGGAACGTCACCGTGGAGGGCGGGCGGGTCTACAACCCCGGCTGGCACCTCGCGCTGGACCTGCCCAACATGCTGCGGGTGTCGGAATGCATCGCCAGGGCAGCCCTGGAGCGACAGGAGAGCCGAGGTGGGCACACCCGTGAAGACTTCCCGGCGACCTCCCCAGAGTGGGGCAAGCTCAACGTGATCTGCGCGCTCTCCGAGGACGGCAGCGGGGTCGCGCTCACCCGCCAGCCGCTGCCCGTCATGCCCCCCGAGCTTGCCGAGATCTTCCAGGAGTCGGTATGAGTTACCAGGCCAAGCTGCGCGTCTGGCGCGGCGACTCCGGCGGTGGTGGGCTGCAGGACTTCACCGTCGAGGTGAACGAAGGCGAGGTCGTCCTTGACGTCGTCCATCGCCTGCAGGCCACCCAGACGCCCGACCTCGCGGTGCGCTGGAACTGCAAGGCCGGCAAGTGCGGGTCGTGCAGCGCCGAGATCAACGGCAAGCCGCGGCTGATGTGCCTGACCCGGATGGGCACGTTCGACGAGGATGAGGTCGTCACCTTGACGCCGATGCGGGCTTTCCCGATCGTTCGCGACCTGGTGACCGACGTGTCCTTCAACTACGAGAAGGCGGCAGCGATCCCGCCGTTTCGCCCGCCGCCGCGCGACGCCGACGGCAACTACCGGATGCAGCAGATCGACGTCGAGCGCTCGCAGGAGTTCCGCAAGTGCATCGAGTGCTTCTTGTGCCAGGACGTCTGCCACGTCGTCCGCGACCACGAGGACAACAAGCCGGTCTTCTCCGGGCCGCGCTTCCTCATGCGCATCGCCGAGCTCGACATGCACCCGCTCGACACCGTCGACCGCAAGGTGTTCGCCCAGGAGCAGGCCGGCCTGGGGATGTGCAACATCACCAAGTGCTGCACCGAAGTCTGCCCCGAGGGCATCCACATCACCGACAATGCCCTGATCCCGATGAAAGAGCGCGTGGTCGACAGGAAGTACGACCCACTCGTGTGGCTCGGCAACAAGATCCGGCGGCGCGACCCCTAGCCGGCGGTTGCGGCAGCGCGCATCTGCACCCGGAGGGCCTCGACGACCGGCGCGTCGATCGGGATCCAGGCGACGTCGTCGAGCTCCTCCAGCGACAGCCAGCGGTGGATGTCGTGGTCGACCAGCTCTGGCTCGCCCACGATCGTGACGAGATAGACGCGCAGCACCGCCGTGTCGCCGATGGGCACCTGCGGGCCGAGCCGCTGCCCGACGACAGCCTGCACACCGAGCTCCTCGAGAAGCTCGCGCCGGAGCGCGTCGTCGTCGCTCTCGTGCGGCTCCACCTTGCCGCCGGGGAACTCCCAAAGGCCGGCAAGGCGGGGCGGGTCGGTGCGCCGGCTCGCCAGCACCCGACCGTCGCGGAGCACCGCGGCGCCGACCACGTGGACCATTGGCTGCGCGGACGGCATGGCGGGCAGAATAGGGGACCTCGACGTACCTGGAGCGTTCGGGGCTCGAACCGGGTGCCATCCTGCTGTCATGGAACTGCACCCGCACATCGCGCATCGCCAGGCTGCCGGTCCACCAAAGATTGCTGACCACAGCGACGGCCGGTTCAACGATCGTCTCGCCGACCTCATCACCCGCGTGGTGGGGACAATGTGGGCGTTCTACCTCTTCACCCTCCTCGCCCTGGTGAGCCTCCCGTCAGTCTTGAAGAGCGGCGACCCCGTCATCATCGTGTCGTGGGTCGCCCAGACGTTCTTGCAGCTGGTGCTGCTCGCCGTGCTGCAGACCTCTGCCAACCGCAGTGGCAAGGCCGGGGATGCCCGGGCATCGGCGACCTTCAACGACACCGAGGCAATGATCCACACGCTGCTGCAGGTGGAGCAGCACCTGTTGAAGCAGGACACCGTCCTGGCGGACCTGATCGCGAAACGGCCCTGACCACGTACGGCTGCGCCGGTGCCACCTGACGACCTCTGAGCCGGTCAACGCCGGCCCCGGTGGCACGTGGCTGACGCCGAACGTCAGGACGCTTTCCGGGGTCTCCCTCCTGCAGGACTCGGCCAGCGAGCTGCTTTACCCGATCCTGCCGATCTTCCTGACGGTCACCCTCGGTGCGCCGGTCGCCGTCGTCGGGGTTGTCGAGGGCATCGCCGAAGGTGTCGCCGCCCTGGCGAAGCTGCTCGCCGGCCGCCTCTCGGACCGCTTCTCGCGCAAGCCACTCATCGCGCTGGGTTACGGGCTGGCCGCCCTGGGAAAGCTCCTGACAGCCGTCGCGTTCGCGTGGCCGGTCGTTCTCGCGGGCCGATGCGTCGACCGGCTCGGCAAGGGCGTACGCGGGGCCCCGCGCGACGCGCTTCTCATGGTCGGCGCCGACCCGGCCGCGCGGGGCCGCATCTTCGGGTTCCACCGGGCCGCCGACACGACAGGCGCGGTCATCGGGCCAGCCCTCGGTCTCGTCCTGTACGAGCTGTTCGGTCACCGCCTGCGGCCGCTGCTCCTCATCGCGGTCGTGCCAGCCGTGCTGTCGGCATTGCTCGTCGCGGCCGTACGAGACGACACCCGACCCGCTGGCCGCCGCCCCGCAAAGCCGACCCGGCTGGACATCTCCTCGCCTGCGGCACTGCCGCCGCCGTTGCGCCGACTGGTTGTCGTCCTGGCGCTGTTCAGCCTGGTGAACTTCCCCGATGCGCTGCTCCTGCTGCGCGCGCACGAGCTCGGCCTGTCGACCGGAGGGGTGATCGGCGCGTACATCGTCTACAACGCCGTCTACGCGGCCGCCGCCTACCCGGCCGGCGCCCTGTCCGACCGCTGGCCCCGCCATCGCGTCTTTGCCGCCGGTCTGGCCTTCTTCGCCATGGGTTACCTCGGCCTGGGGCTCACCCACACCCCGGCACTCGTGTTCGTACTCCTGCCGGTCTACGGAGGGTTCGCGGCCTGCACCGACGGGGTCGGCAAGGCCTGGGTCGCCAGCCTCGCCCCGCCAGAGCGCCAAGGCGGTGTGCAAGGCCTCTACCAGGCGCTCACTGGCGGAGCGGTCCTGCTCGCGGGTCTGTGGGCCGGACTGGCCTGGCAGGGAACCGGCCGGTTCCCCCTGCTCCTTGCTGGCAGCCTCGCCGCTGTCGCCTCCGTCGGCCTGCTCGTGCTCGGCGCACGCCTCAGCGGAGCAGGAGCTTCCGCCCCGCGACCGGAGCGAGATCGTCAATCGGGACACCCCTAGAATCGCTGGCGATCACCGCGGGCGCCCGACCGACGTTGCGACCTGGCGACACAGCCAGGAGCTACTGCCGAACCAGCCAGATCGGCTGGTGCCGCGACGACCCACTGACCCGAGAGGAAGCAACAATCATGGACGAGTTCGCCACCGTCGACCCAACGAAGGGGGCAGCCGTGCCCGACGCGTTGCGGGCCCTGTTCAACGACCCTGACAAGGTCCGGGTCCAGAAACTGCCGTGCGAGATCCCCGGACTCGCCTCCAAGGCCGTGCACTTCGCAGCCGGGGCTCGCACCATGCCGCACCGGCACGAAAAGGGCCAGCACATCATCGTCACCGATGGCGTGGGAGTGGTCGCCGACGAAAAGGTGGTCCAGGTAGTGCGCCCGGGTGATGTGGTGAGCAGCCCGCCTGGCGGCTGGCACTGGCACGGCGCAACGCCGACAACTGCCATGTCGCACGTGACCGTCGAGGATCCCGGTCTTGACCTGGACGTCGAACGGCGCGACTGGGATGCGGTCTACACCGACGATCTCGGCGCCTAGTTACGGCACCGCACCGACTGACGGCTGACCGGGGTCCAGGGTCAGCCGTCAGCCGGGTTCGGCCTGCTCAGAGGGCGGCGTACAGCGCCTTCTCGAAGTCGACGTAGACCTGGTAGGCCTCCGGCGTCACGAACGGCAGGAACTGCGTGTAGATGGCGCCTGTGATGCCGCTGGTCCGGTCGACCCAGAAGTGTGTGTTGAGCAGGCCGGCCCAGGAGCCGCTGCCTGCCTTGCGTGCACCGGGGATGTCCGAGGTGTTCAGCAACAGGCCGTAGCCCCACTTGTAGCCAGGCCCGGCGTTGAAGTCGGCGGTGGCGGTCGGGTCGGCCGTGGCGATAGCGACCGGGAAGTCCAGGTCGCCGATCTGGTTCGCGAAAGCCGCGTCCACCGTCGCCTCCTGCAGGATGCGGGTCCCGTCGTACGCGCCGTTTCCCAGCAGCGCGCGCTGGAACTTCAGGTAGTCGTGCGGCGTGGAGTGCAGCCCGTGGCCGCCGGCGTAGTACTCCGGCTCGGTGTTCAGCTCGATCTCGCTGGGCGCCCAGGTTCCGTCCTCACCCTTGAGGTGCACGGGTACCAGGTTGTCGCGCTGCGCCCCGCTGGGGGCGAACGATGTCTCATTCATGCCCAACGGACCGGTGATCCCGTCCTTGACGGCCACGTCCAGCGACATCCCGCTCACTGCCTCGACGACCTTGCCCAGCCAGTCGGTGCTGATGCCGTACTCGAACTTCGTCCCCGGGTCGGCCACCAAGGGCGCGCCGAAGATGACGTTGGAACCGGACAGGACGTTGGGCGTGCCGGTGGCAGCTTCCCAACGGACCAGGTCGGCGTTCCAGAACCAGTAGCCCAGCCCGGCAGTGTGGGTGATGAGCTGCTTCACGGTCGCTTTGGAGGCCGGGGCGCGAAGTCGCGGCGTGTCACCGTCAAAGCCCTCAAGCACCGGCAGCTCGGCGAACGCCGGGCAGTACGTCTCTATCGGCGCGGAAAGGTCGAGCAAGCCGCGCTCCACCTGCTGCAGCGCCGCCGCGGTCGCCACCATCTTGGTCATCGACATGATCCGGTAGTGCGTGTCCAGGGTGACCGGCTCGTCTTCGCCAACGACCCGCTGGCCCGCCGCGCCCTCGTAGATGATCCCGTTGCGGTCCGCTGCTACTGCGGTCACGTTGGGCACCGCACCCTTCGCAACGGCGTCCTGCAGCACCTTGTCGATGTCCATCATGCTCATCCCGGCTCCCGGGGTCAGAGGAAGGCCGCACGGGCTCGTACGGCAGCACCACGGCGGATGACTCTGTGACATGCATCACGACAGTGGCGAGGGGACGATCCTACGGTTGCGAGTATTCGGCAAGTCAACCGTGCCGATAAGCCACATCTCCTACCCCCAGCCCCAGACCGCAGCAAGGTCATCGTGTCCGGGAGCAGGGATCATCACGCTCAGGGCCGGACACGATGATCACCGGGCGGCGGCGGAAAACGGCTGGCAGCGAGCGGGGGGCGAGGTTGGGTGCGGCCAGCCGTCAGCCCGTGCGGTGTACAGCCTGGTCGAAGGTGAAAAGGTTGGCGGGGTCGTACCTGCCCTTCACTGCCTGCAATCGCGGGTAGTTGTCGCCCCAGTAGGCCTTCGCGTAGTCAGTGATCGCGGGGTCGGCGTAGTTCACATAGGCGGACGTCCCCGCCCAGGGCACGAGCGAGGCGCGCTGTCCGCGCACGTGAGCGTCGAAGGGTGCTGGGTCGCGTGCGGGTGACCCCCAGGTGGCCGTGTATTGCACGGTGGCGACCGCACGTCGATGGACGAAGGCGGTGTCGGCCGGTGCGATGTCAGCAACTTTGCCACCCAGGGCATCAAAGGAAATGCCCCCCTCGACAAGGTGCGCAACGCCGAGGCCGGCCCGGGCGCTGCCTACGGCTGCTGCCGCTCCCGCGGGCGGAAGAGGTTCGGCCAAGATGGAAGAGGTGGCACTGAAGGGCTGGCGCTTGGCTGGACCGAGCGCGCCGGAAAGACACTGATCCACCGATTCGTCGGAGCAGCCGGCCTCGAGAAGCATCGCCTGGCCGTAGCTGAGCGCACGGCGCTGCGCTGCAACCTGAGGAGCTCCCACAGCTCTGCGGACCCGGCTCAGCTGACTGTCGAGTTCGACGCTGGGCCCGATCCAGGTTCCGGCGATCAAGGCGCGCAGACCGACTCGAACCGGGTCGGCAAGCAGCTTGCAGGTTGACCAGAGCCGGTTGTCGGCATGGGCCATCCAGTCCTGCCACGAGAGGAGGACAACCTCAGCGTTGCTGTCGGGCCAGGACAGGAAAAACGTGTTGACAGTCGGTGCCGGCCGCACCTCGACAGTGAACGCGGTGACGACGCCGAAGCTGCCGCCACCGCCTCCCCTCAATGCCCAGAACAGATCGGGGTCGTGCTGGGCGTCGACCTCGCGAACCGTTCCATCGGCTGTGACGACCTGGACCGATCGGACCGCGTCACAGGTCAGCCCGTACGCCCGGCTCAGAACTCCGACGCCGCCACCGAGCGTCAGGCCGGTGATACCCACGGTCGGGCAGGATCCGGCCGCGAGCGCGACCCCCTTGCGAGCCAGCGCGTCATAGACCTGCGCCAGCCGGGCACCGGCCCCAATGCGCGCCCTGAAGGCAGCAGTGTCGACCACAACGGACGACATCGCGCTGACGTCCACGACCAGCCCTGGTCCGCTGGACCAGCCGCCGTAGGAGTGGCCCCCCGCACGCAGATGCAGCGGCGTGCGGGCGTCGGAGGCGAAGCGCACGCAGGCGGCAACGTCCTCCGACGTTTTACAGGCGGCGATGGCCGCGGGATGCCGGGTCGCGTCGAAGCGCGGATTGTAGAGTTGAACCCGCGCGCCGTAACCGGGTGTTCCGGGGCGCAGCAACGGAGCGGAGAGTCGTCGAGACAGCTGATCGAAGCCGACGATGCCCGGGGCCGACGGTGCTGAGGATGCTGACGGTCCCAAGCTGACCGGAGCCGGGCTCACCACCCCGGCCGGGGTGCGCCGGGAGCTGCAGGCGACGAGCAACGTCGTCAGCCCCACCCCACCCGCCCACCGAAGCGCCTCGCGTCGCGTGGGGCCCCCAGCGACGGTCACGCACGCAACCTAGCCGCTGGTCGTCGTACCGCCATCGGCTATGACCGGTCCGCCGAGGGGCTGGGCGGGCCGGTGCCGGGAAGCTCGGGGTCCAGCCCGGTGTGGTGCACTCACGCAAACGTCCAGAGCCACCACATCGGGCCGTCGCCTGACGCCCAGCCGGGAGCGAAGTTGTCGTGCGTGCACTGACGGTCAAGCCTGGCGTGAAGAACTCACTCGCGCTGGTCGACCTGCCTGAACCCAGCCTTGAGGACGGCCCGGTGCTGGTCGAGGGCCTGTCGGTCGGGCTGTGCGGCACCGACACCGAGATCGTCTCTGGCGCCTACGGACAGCCCCCGCCCGGCCACGAGCGACTGGTGCTTGGCCACGAGAACATCGGCCGGGTCACGGACGCCCCCGACGTGTCCGGTTTGAGCGCAGGTGACCTCGTGGTCGGCATCGTCCGCCGTCCGGACCCAGTGCCGTGCCCGGCGTGTGCGGCTGGCCAGTGGGATATGTGCCGTAACGGGCAGTACACCGAGCACGGCATTGCGGGCCTGGACGGCTTCGCACGAGAGCGCTGGCGAGGACAGGTGGACGCCATGGTCAAGCTCGACCCGAGCCTCGCGCAGGTCGGTGTGCTGCTCGAACCGACGAGCATCGTCGCCAAGGCCTGGGAGCAAATTGAGCACATCGGCGCCCGGGCCTTTTACGACCCGCGGGTGGCCGTGGTCACCGGCGCCGGGCCGGTCGGGCTGCTCGCCGCCCTGCTGGGCGTTCAGCGCGGCCTCGAGGTGCACGTATTCGACCGGGTGGCTGATGGACCGAAGCCGGCCCTCGTCCGGGACCTCGGCGCGGTCTATCACACCGACACACTCACCGACTCCGGCGTCAAGGCCGACGTGCTGGTCGAATGCACCGGTGTCACGTCGGTCGTGCTTGAGACCATGGCCTGTGGCGCCATGGACGCCATCACCTGCTTGACCGGCGTGTCGACGCCTGGCGCCAGCGTCCCGGTCGACGTCGGGAACCTGAACCGCGGAGCCGTACTGCGCAACAACGTCATCTTCGGAAGCGTCAACGCCAACCGGCGTCACTACCAGGCCGCCGCCGATGCCCTCACCAAGGCTGAGTCGAGCTGGCTCGGCCGCCTTATCTCCCGCCGCGTCCCCCTGGAGCAGTACGCCGAAGCCTTTGCCCGCCAGCCTGGTGATGTGAAGGTCGTGCTCGACCTGCAGAGCGCCTGAGCGTGTCACACATCGAGGACTACGCCGTCATCGGTGACCTCCACACCGCAGCGCTCGTCGGGCGTGACGGCTCCATTGACTGGCTGTGCCTTCCGCACTTTGATTCCGCCGCCTGCTTCGCGGCCCTCTTGGACACCCCTGCCGCCGGTCGGTGGCTGCTCGCACCCGC
>JANLPD010000105.1:0-11779 GCA_031367045.1 Frankiales bacterium
CGGTCGCAGACGCCCTGTGCGACGGCTGCCGGCGTCGCGATCACGCCGATGGACGCCCCCGACGTCCGCACGACCTCGTCCAGCTCGTCGACGTGCTGCACGCGCAGGCCCGCCAGCTCCTCGCCGACCCGGCGCGGATCGGCGTCGAGCAGAGCAGCGATGCGGAAACCTCGGGTCGCGAAGCCGCCGTATCCGGCGAGCGCGTGCCCGAGGTTGCCGACGCCGACCAGGACGACCGACCTGCGCTGCGACAGCCCGAGCAGCCGGCTGATGTGGAAGACGAGCTCGTCGACGTCATAGCCGACGCCGCGGGTGCCGTAGGACCCGAGGTGCGACAGGTCCTTACGGACCTTGGCGGAGTTGACGCCAGAGGCCGACGCGAGGGACTCCGAGGAGACCGTCGACAGCCCCTGCTCGGCCAGGGCGTGCAGTGCGCGCAGATAGAGGGGAAGCCGGGCTACGGTCGCGTCGGGGATGTCGCGGCGAACGCGATGCGGACGTGCGCCCACACTGAGCTGATCGCTCACAGACATCTCCCTGACCCGCCGGACCGGGCCTGCGTCGCTTCACCGGTGCGCCGTCGGTGCTGTGGGGTGCACGTTACGCGCTTGTGAACGCATGCACAAAGTCAGCGGGCGGACGGTCAGCCCTTCAGCGCCCGGCGCAGCGCCTTCGCGTCGACCTGCCAGTAGGCGTGGTCCACGCCGTCGAGGAGCACGACCGGGACTTTGTCGCCGTACGCACTGAGATCCTCGGGCGCGGCGTCGACATCACGCTCCTCGTAGCGCGCCCCCGCATCGGCGGCCGCCCGAGCCACGACCGGCGCGGCCTGCTCGCACAGGTGGCAGTCCACCCGCGTCACGAGCGTCACCACCCGCACGGCCGTACGACGGCGCAGCAACGCCATCAGGCGCCGAGCTCGCGGAGCCGGCCCTTGCTCACCTTGCCGGTCGCCGTGTGCGGCAGCGCGGTGACGAACTCGACCGCCGTCGGACACTTGAAGCGGGCGAGAGACCCGGCGCAGTAGGCGATGACGTCGTCGGCGGCCAACCGGGCGCCGTCGCGCAGGACGACAAACGCCTTCACGGACTCGCCCGTGTAGGGGTGCGCGATACCGAGCACAGCGGCCTCCTCGACGTCGGGGTGGCCGGCCAGCACCTCCTCGACCTCGCGCGGGTAGACGTTGAAGCCGCTGACCAGCACCAGCTCGCGCCGCCGGTCGACCAGGTGGAGATCGCCGTCGTCGTCCTGGACCGCGACATCGCCGGTGGCGAACCAGCCGTCGGCGTCGGGACCACCCTGGCCGTCGGGCCAGTAGCCGGTGAACAGGTTGGCGCCGCGGACGACAACCTCGCCAGGGTCGCCAGCCTCGACCGGGTCGCCGCGCTCATCGAGCAGGGTCAGCTCGACGCCCGGGATCGGCCGACCGATGGAGTCAGGCTTGGCGACCTCGCTCATGAGGGTGCTCGTGAGGACCGGCGCCGTCTCGGTGAGGCCGTAGCCCTCGAAGACATGGTGGCCGGTGGCGTCGAGGATGCGGCGCAGGACCGCGGCCGGCAGGGGCGCCGCGCCGGATACCGCGAGCCGGACGCAGGAGAAGGCGTCCTCCAGGTCGGGGAGCATCGACCAGGCGACGTACATCGGCGGGGCGCCGACGACGTTTGTGACCTCGCGGCGGCGGACCAGCTCCAGGGTCTCGACGGGGTCGAAGCGTTCCACGAGCAGGCCGGTCGCGGCCTGGCGGGCGACCATACCGAGCGCGCCGTTGAGGCCATAGATATGGAACAGCGGCAGGACAAGCAAAACCACGTCGTCTTCGGCGACGACCGGTGGGTCGATGCGGGCGCACTGGTCCAGGTTGGACAGCAGCGCGCGGTGGCTCAGCATTGCCCCTTTGGGACGACCGCTGGTACCCGACGTGTACAGGACAACGGCAAGATCTTCGCCACCCGCCGTCGTCGCGGCCCGCTCGGCGCCGCCGGTCAGCAGCTCCTCGAAGGTCATCGCCCCGGCTGGCGCGGCCGGGGCGCCCGCCACGACGAGGTGCTGCAGGCCGTCCAGGTCGGCGAGCAGGACCAAGCCGGTGGCCGCGCCAGCGCGGGCCGTCACAAGGACGCGTGCGGCACTGTCACCGAGCACGTGCTGCAGCTCGGGGCGGGTGTAACCGGTGTTGACGGGCACGGCAACGAGCCCGGCCCGCAGCACCCCGAAATAGGCAGCCGGGAAGTCCGGCGTGTTACCGAGCTGTACGGCGACGCGATCCCCTGCCTGGAGCCCGAGCGTCTGCAGCCCAGCGGCCACCCGGTCCACGCGCTGGTCGAGCTCGGCCCAGGACAGCGCCAGCTCACCGAACAGCAACGCTGTCTTGCCCGCCGCGCGCTCCGCGGCGGCGCACACGAGGTCGGCAAGGTTGCCGCCCGTCGATGGGCTCGTCGCGCTCATGCAGGGTCCTCAGCTGTCCGGGGACGCCAAGTGTGGACTAGCCGGCGGGCGGCGCCGGACCTGGTGGCCCCGGGCCGCCGCCCTGAGCGGGGCTGGGCGGAGATCGGCTGGGCGGGAGTGGCAGGACTGGTGGCGACCCGGCCGTGACCGGTCCGGCCGTTCTGCTCGGCGGCGATCCGGGGGTGGGGTTGCCAGCCGTAAGGGTGCCAGCCGTGGGGGTGGCAGCCGGCGCGGGGGTGAGGCCCGTCGTTGGCGCGGAGCCGCGGCGCACGCGGCGCTGGGCGGCCGGCACCGAGACCGCCGGCGCCGGGCTCGGCGACCCGCCGGCTCCTTTGTCGGCCCGCGCCTTTTTGATCTCGTCGAGGATGGCGAACGTCCTCGCGAAGACGATCGCCGGGAGCGTCCCGCCGTACACCTGCTGGAAGGAGTGCAGGTCGTGCATGCCTCCGCAGGGGCCGTCGACGCGCGTCTTGTCCTTGACTGCCTTGCCGTTGACGGTCGAGGTGGTCGTGCCGGTGCACTCCTTGTACTCGTAGCCCATCCACGTGGAGATGCACAGGTTTTGCGGTGCCTTGGCGCAGCCGATGAACCAGGCGTCCTTGCTGTCGTTGGTGGTGCCGGTCTTGCCGTAGACGGGGAAGTCCTGCTTGGCGCGCGGCGCCGTCCCCTGCTCGACGACCTGTGACATTGCGTCGGCGACGCCGTCCGCCACCGGCTGAGCGAGGACCCGCTTCGGCGTGACCGGCGTGACCTCGCCGGCCAGATCGGTGCTCTCACCTGTCCCGGCCGCGACGGTGGAGATCTGGGTGAAGGTGCGCAGTGGCACGACGGTGCCGCCGGTGACGAACATGCTGTAGGCATTGGCCATCGACGCCGGTGACACCTCGGCGGTCGTCCCGAGCCCGAAGCTGAGCGGCGCTGTCGCGAACTGCGCCGGGTTGGCCTGAACGCCCGCACTGAGCATGAGCTGCTTGATTTTGTCGCGGCCGACCTCGATCGCGAGCGGCACGAAGACGGTGTTGACCGAGTCGTAGAGCGCCGAGCGCAGCGTCTCGTTGCTGCCGCCGGACGGCTCGGCGTTGCCGTAGCAGTAGGGGTCGGGCGCGCCGCCACGGTTGGGCAGGCACTGCTTGTCCGGCGCGAACCGGCGCTCGTCCAGGCTGTGCCCCTCGCGCAGCGCGACGGCCAGCGTGAACGGCTTGATGGTCGAGCCGGCCGAGCGCAGGGCGTTGAAGGCCAGGTTGAACTCGCTCTGGCCAGGGCCCTTCCCGTAGCCGGTGATCGCCGGGGTGACCACCTTGCCGTCCGCGACACGGACAACCTGCGGGGCTCTGCGCAGCGTCGACATCGCCTTGACGTCGCCGGTGCGGGTGTCTACGGCCACAACCGCCGCCTGCGGGTCGGTTGCGTCCGGGAGCACCTCGCGTAGCGCCCGGGTCGCCGCCGCCTGCAGGTCGAGGTCGAGGGTGGTCTTGACCTGCAGCCCGCCCTGGAAAAGCAGGTCCTCCCGCTCCTTGCTGCTGAATTTGCTGCGGATCTGGCCTTTGACCAGGTCGATGTACTCCGGGGCGACGGTGGACGTGACCTCTGCCGGCGTCTGTTTCAGCGGCTTCACGTTCTGCCGAAAGCCCTCACTGGCCACGGTCGAGGAGAGGTAGCCGTTGGTGATCATCCGGTTGAGCGTGTAGCCCTGCCGCTGCCTGGCCGTCGCGTAGTCCTGCACCGGGTTCCACGCCGACGGCGCCGGAGCGATGCCCGCGAGCATCGTGGCGCGCCCCAGGGCGAGGCTGTCGGAGCGCTGGCCGGTGATCTTGTCCAGCGCCAGGTCCTTCACCGGGACGCCGAAGTAGTACTTCGCCGCCGCCTGTACGCCGTAGTTGCCGTTGCCCAGGTAGAGCACGTTCAGGTAGTCGGTGAGGATCTCCTGCTTGCTCTTGCGCTGCTCCAGCCGAATCGCGAGGGCAGCCTCGCGGATCTTGCGAAGCGCGGTCCGTTCGTTGTTGCGGACGTAGACGTTCTTTACGTACTGCTGGGTGAGCGTCGAGCCGCCCTGGGTGCTCCCGCCGGTCAGGTCGCGGTAGGCGGCGCGGGAGAGGGCAAGGACGTCGACCCCGCTGTGCTGCAGGAAGCGCTCATCCTCAGCAGAGATGATCGCCTGGCGCATCACCTCGGGGATGTCGGTAGCGGGCACGATCTCCCGTCGCTGGGGCGGGGCGAGGATGGCGAGCTGGGACCCATCGGCGGCCAGCAGGATGGCCGAGGTCGGCGGCGGGGGCACCGCGAAGTCGATCGGGGCCGCGAGCAGGCCACCCACGAACGTCCCGGCCCCGACGAGCAAGGCGAGGACAGCCACCAGAAGGACGCGGGTGAGCCGGCGGGCCCGGCGTCGGCGCGCCGCCCTCGAGAGACGCCTCCGGCCGGTCCGACGGGCCTGCCCGGGCACCGTCATACGAGCAACGTACTTGCCGGATCGGTGATCTGGCCGCTCGTTCGGCCCTTAGCATCAGGGGAACCTGTGTCGGGACCGCCATGCCCCGTGGTCACCACGACGCTGCGCCTGTGTTCGACAGGAGAGCATGTGTCCGGCTCGACGCACCTCCCCGCGGGGCCCTCTGCCGGGCCAGTGCCGCCGACCAACCGTCGGGCGGGGCGTATTTCACCCCCTGGGTTGCCGTCGTCGCTGCCGCCCGGTGAGCTCACTCCGGGCGCCGTTCCCGCGGCGGAGGGGGACAGCGCCGTGGCGCTCGCCTTGGTGCACCGGGCCCAGGCCGGCGACGCCGACGCTTTCGGCGAGCTCTACGACCGCTACGTCGACCTCGTCTACCGCTACGTCTACTACCGCGTCGGCACCTCCCAGCTGGCAGAAGACCTCACCAGCGAGACCTTCCTCAGGGCACTGCGCCGGATCACCTCGTTCACCTGGCAGGGCCACGACGTCGGGGCCTGGTTCGTCACCATCGCGCGCAACCTGATCGCCGACCACTACAAGAGCGGCCGTTACCGGCTCGAGCTGACCACCGACGACGTATCGGAGTCAGGGACCCCGCTCGTGACAGCCGGCCCCGAGAACGCCGTCCTGGAGGCAATGCAGAACAAGGTCCTGCTCGGGGCGGTCAAGCAGCTTAACCCCGAGCAGCAGGAGTGCATCGTCCTGCGCTTCCTGCAGGGCTTTTCCGTCGCCGAGCCCGCCAAGACGATGGGCAAGAACGACGGGGCGATCAAGGCGCTGCAGTACCGCGCGATCCGCACGTTGGGCCGGCTGCTCCCCGAGGGTGTCGAGCTCTGATTCTGCCAACCACGCCCAGCCTCGCCGGCCGCCGTCGAAGGGGCAGTTCGCCGCAGATGCTGCTAGCCCGTCACCGGCGGCAGGCCGACGTCGTTGCAGCACGCGACGGTCGGGGATGTCCAGCCAGGGCGTAGACCCGTCCGGCCCCCAGATCCGTCAGGTCGGCAGACCGTGGGAACGCAGAAAGGTGCGTCGGCCATGAACCCGCTCGGCACCCGGTCCCGGGCCCACGAGCTGGCCGCCCTCCTGGACGATGAATTCCCCCCGCCGTTTGCAGTCGGTGTCGACCTCGGTGTCGTCTCCCGGCTCCGTTCCGCCGCCGCCGGGCCCGCCGCTGCCACCCCCGGGGCGGAGTTCCGGGCCACCTTGCGGACCCGCCTCGTCGCGGTCGCGAGGGTGCAGGAAGCCGCGGTGGCTGGCCGACGCGGGCATTGGGGTGGCGGGTAGCCATCCGCGCGCGGACCTATCCGTTGGCGTCGAGCAGGCCATGGGCGACGCGGACAGCATCTCAGCGCAGGCAACTTACCGGGGTCCTCGCCGCCCCGCTCATGGGCACCGCCCTGGTCGTCCGTCGGCGCTCCACCGCGCCAGCCCGACAGGAGCGGGCAGGACGGGGCCCCGGGGCAGCCCATAGGCTCGGCAACGTCCCGTCCGTACGCCTGGAGGTAGTCCGTGGCCCGTTCGCTGCGCCTGGTGCGCCGCGGCCGGGCCGACGACGGCGTGAGCGCCGTCCTCGCGGGCGCGGCGTCAGCGGCGGTTGCGGAAGTCGAGGCGGGGCTGGCGGTTCCTGCGGACCCGACCGCGGCTGCCTTCTTCGACGTGGACAACACAATGATCCGCGGCGCGTCGATCTATTTCTTCGGCAAGGGCCTGGCCGGTCGCGGGCTGATCACGACCAGGGACCTGTTGCGGTTCGGCTGGCAGCAGGTGGCTTTCCGCGTTCGCGGGACCGAGGACCTCGATGTCGTCGCGGCGGCCCGCGACAAGGCACTGGGGCTTGTCGCAGGCAAGTCGGTGACCGAGATCGTCGCGTATGGCGAGGAGATCTACGACGAGCTGATGGAGCGACGGATCTGGTCGGGGACGCGTGCGCTCGCGCAGCAGCACCTCGACGCCGGGCAACGCGTCTGGCTGGTCACCGCAACTCCCGTCGAGCTGGCCCGGATCATCGCCAAGCGGCTCGGGCTGACCGGCGCGCTCGGGACCGTCAGCGAGGTCGAGGGGGGCCGCTATACCGGCCGCCTCGTCGGTGAGCCGCTGCACGGCCCAGCCAAGGCCGAGGCGGTCCGTGCGCTGGCTGAGCGCGAGGGGCTCGACCTGTCCCGCTGCACCGCCTACAGCGACAGTTCCAACGACGTGCCCATGCTCTCGATGGTGGGGCACGCGGTCGCGGTCAACCCCGACAGCGAGCTGCGCAACCTGGCCCGGGCCCGTGGCTGGCAGGTGCGCGACTTCCGTACCGGGCGCAAGGCGGCGAAGGTGGGAGTGCCAGCGGCGGCCGGCGTCGGAGCGCTCACCGGCGGGGTGCTGGCCGGGTTGGCTCTGCGCCGCCGGCAGTCCAGCCACCGACGGCCCGCCTGGCTGAGCCCCGTTGGCCTTGCCGCGGTCCTGCGCGAGCGGCGCTGACAGGCGGCCAGCCCCTGGCTGTCGGCCCTGCTGGTTCCCCGGGATGACCTGCGACGCAGATGCACGCCAGTAAGATCGCAGGTGCAGCTAGCCGCACGTTCTGAGCGTGGCCCGCGTGCAACCCCGCCACAGCCGCCCTCGCTCTCGTGCATCGCCGCCACGGTGGCGGCTGCGAGAAGGGCGACCGGGTTAGAAGAAGACGGACCGGCGCTGCATGAGCAGCGTGTAGAGCGTCGACTGGATGGTCTCGCGCACCTGGTCGGTGAGGTTGAAGACCAGCATCGGGTCCTCGGCGGCGACCGCTCCCCCGAGCTGCGTCGTCTCGATCGGCTCGCCAAACTCGATGATCCACTTGGAGGGCAGCGGGATCGCGCCGAGCGGGCCGAGCCAGGGGAAGGTCGGGGTGATCGGCAGGTAGGGCAAGCCGACCAGCCGGGCGAGCGTCTTGGCGTTGCCGATCATGGGGTAGATCTCCTCCGCTCCCACGATCGAGCACGGGATGATCGGCGCGCCGGTGCGCAGGGCGGCGGACACGAAACCGCCGCGACCGAAGCGCTGCAGCTTGTAGCGCTCACTGAACGGCTTGCCGACCCCCTTGAAGCCCTCAGGGAAGACGCCGACGAGCTCGCCGTTGCCGAGCAGCCGCTCGGCGTCGGCGTTGCAGGCCAGCGTGTTGCCGCTCTTGCGGGCAAGCGGGGCGATCAGCGGGAGCGAGAAGACGAGGTCGGCGCCGAGCAGCCGCAGATGGCGGCGGGCTGGGTGGTGGTCGAGCAGGGCCAGCGAGGTCATGATCGCGTCGATCGGGATCGTGCCGGAGTGGTTGGCCACGATGAGCGCGCCACCAGCGTCGGGGACGTTGTCCAGGCCGCGGGTCTCGACCCGGAACCACTTGTCGTACAACGGCCGCAGTGGCGGCAGGATCACGTGGTCGGTGAGATCGGCGTCAAAGCCGAACTCGTCGATCTCATAGTCACCGGTGAGGCGGCGGCGCAGGAACGCCAAGCCGCCAGCGAGCTTGCGCTCCCACTCGCCGACCTGCGCCCCGGGAGCCGCACCGACGGGGGGAGAAGCAGCCGGGATCGCCAAGCTGGCGGTGGCCTTGCGGGACCGGCTCGCCTTGGCGCCGGCGCCCCGGTCGAGCGGGATGACCTTGGCCTCAGGCACCGACGCCTCCGTTGACCGTACGACGGCGGGCGAACAAGTCCAGCATGAGGTGCTCGGCCGCAGCGACCGATCCGGGGGTGAGCCGGCTGGCTCCGGCGCGCGAGGCCGCAAAGACCTCGAACGCCTCCGACGTGGGGCGCGGCGACCAGCCGAAGGTCGACGCGAGACGCGAGACGTCGGCAACGCGGCCGTGCTCCAGATAGCGCATCTGCTCGGGCGAGAAGTCCACCAGGCCGGTCCGGCGGAACGCCTGCGCGACCAGTGCCACGGCCGGCGACGGGACCGGAAAGGACGGCCGGCCCATCTTGCGGATCGCCTGGGAGAGCAGCAGGACGCCGGTGCCTCCGACGTTGAAGATGCCGGGGCGGTCCTGCAGCGTCGCCTGGCGCAGCACCTCGATGCCGTCGTCCTCGTGGCAGAGCTGGATGCGCGGGTCGAAGCCGAGGACGGTCGGCACGACGGGCAGCGAGAAGTAGCGCGTGAGCGGCGTCTCGATCGTCGGCCCGATAAAGTTGGTGAATCGCAGCAGCGACAGCGTGACGTCGGGACGGCGCCGGCCGAAGCCGCGCACGTAGCCCTCGACCTCCACTGCATCCTTGGCGTAGCCGGACTTGGGCAGCGACCTCGGCTCGACGTCCTCGGTGAACAGCGCGGGATCGCGCGCGGACGCGCCGTAGATCGCGGTCGTGGACTTCACGACCAGCTTGCGCATCGACGGCGCCTTCTGGCAGGCCGCCAGCAGCTGCATCGTGCCGATGACGTTGATCTCCTTCATCGCGGTCCGGCCGCCGGCGTCCAGGGGGGTGGCGATCACGTTCATATGGACGACCGTGTCGACCTCCGCCTGCGCGATGACCTTGGCGATGAGCGGGTTTCTGATGTCGGCACGGACGAACTCGGCGCGACCGAGCACGTCTCGGACCTCAGGCCTGGGGGGGACGGTGTCCACACCGATGACCCGCTCGATCGACAGATCGGCTTGCAGCACGGCGGCGAGCTTGCTACCGAGGTAGCGGCTCGCACCGGTCACGAGGACGACACGCGGTGCCACGCGGTCACGCTCCTGCCAGGATCGGAGAGGCAGAGTCTATCGAGCCGGACGAGGAGCGGTCGGGCCGCGACGCTGGAGCGGTCAGGAGGGCGGCAGGGCGTAGACCGAGACCGGTCCGGCCGGACCGGTGGTGGGCTTCTGCAGCCGGCTGATCACCAGCGGCTCGGCCCGTCCGGCCCGAAGCACCTTGGCGGCGCTGCCCTGGTTGACCGCGATCGTCACGGTACGGAAAGAGTCCTCGCACAGCGCCAACCGGCCGCGCTGGGCCTCCCCGTAGGTGAGCAGGAACGGCACGACCATCGTCTTGCCGCTGCAGCGCAGCTCGACATCGTCGCCGAGGTGGATCCCGGCGGCCTCCAGGTGGGTGCGGCTGAGGTTCAGCGTCAGGTTACCGAAATGATCGACCGTGACGACTTCGCCGTGCACGTGGTCGTCGTCGACCTCGGGTCCGCGCACCTCGAGGACCTGGAGATCGCTGACGGACACCGCGCTGCCGACCTCGGCCAGGTCGAGGCCGTCGGCCAAGCGGGCCGCGACCGGGGAGAAGATGTCGCGGCCACGAAAGGTCCGGGCGGGGGCGGGATGCCACAGGGCCCGATTGTCCAGGATGTGGGCTTCGACGGCTCCCCCGACATGGGCCCAGGCCTGGCTGGTGAGCCCGTTGTCCGGGGACACGAAGATCGAACCGTCGGCGGTGCGCACCGCGACGCCGCGGACCGGCGTGGGCCGGAAGGGGTCGACAAGGGCGAGGTGGACCGCCGGCGTGGGCAGGTAGGGCACCGCGCTGGCAAGCGTCGCCGCACCCTGCTCGATGTCCTGGGGGGTGACGAGGTGCAGGACGTCGATGACCCGTACGTCAGGAGCCGTCCTGGCGATCACGCCCTTGCACACACCGAGGAACGCGTCCTCGTGGCCGTAGTCGGACAGGAACGTCAGCCACACAGGAGCTTCGGCCCTACTTCTTGTTGCGACGCTGGACGCGGGTCTTCTTCAGCAGCTTGCGATGCTTCTTCTTGGCCATCCGCTTGCGGCGCTTCTTGATGACGGAACCCACGTGGAACCCCTGCTCAGATGTCGATGGAAGGCCGAAGCCTACGTGCCTGCGCCACGGGGGCGCTCAGCCGGCTTCGGTGAAGGCGCCGCGCAGGTAGTCGTTGACGACCTGCTCGGGCACCCGGAACGAGCGCCCGACACGGACAGCACCCAGCTCGCCGGAGTGGACCAGCCGGTAGACCGTCATCTTGGACACCCGCATCACCGCGGCGACCTCCGCCACCGTGAGGAAACGCAGCTCGGACAAGCTCGACATGGGTCCCGCTTTCGGCCCGCCCGCGGTCCCCGGCTTCCCCACCGGTGACAACTGCGCGCGCGTGCAACTGCTGAGGCTATCGGGACAGTCGTGATCGCGAAAGTGGGCCGTTCGGTCTAACGGGCGGCCATCGGGTCCAGGCCGAGGTGCGGGAACACCTGCCGCCGGGTCTCGGCAACCGCCTGGTCGACCTTCGACGAAGGGTCGCCGATCCCGCCCTCCCAGGGGACGTACGACGGAGCGCGCCCGTCGCTCATCGAGGTCGGGGCCAGCTCACGCCCCTTCTCGGTCGCGAGCGCCCGCCAGTCGCTCGGCGTAGCCCCGTCGACGGGTGCCCCTGTCACCTCGGCCAGCAGGTGGGTCCAGGCGCGGGGCACCACCTGAACCGGCTCGTAGCCCCCGCCGCCCAGGACGACCCACTTGCCGCCGCAGATCTGGTGGGCGAGGCGGTGCAGGGCGGCGTACGCCTGCCGTTGGCCGTCGACGCTCATCAGCAGATGGGCGAGCGGGTCGAGGGCGTGGGTGTCGCAGCCGTGCTGGGTGACGAGGACCTGGGGCTTGAAGGCCCGCAGCACGTCGGGCACCACGGCGTCGAAGGCACGCAGCCAGCCGGCATCGTCGGTGCCCATCGGAAGCGCGACGTTGACGGACGTGCCGACCCCCGCACCGCTGCCGGTATCGGCGGGGAAACCGCTGCCCGGAAACAGCGTTCGGCCGCTCTCGTGCAGCGAGACCGTGAGGACGCGCGGGTCGTCGTAGAAGGCCGCCTCGACACCGTCGCCGTGGTGGACGTCGACGTCGACGTAGGCCACCCGGGTCGCGCCAGCAGCAAGCAGCCAGGCGATGGCTACGGCCGGGTCGTCGTAGATGCAAAAGCCCGAGGCACGGTCGCGCATCGCGT